>DMNR01000277.1:7532-12587 GCA_003452655.1 Actinomycetota bacterium
AGGACCGTCTGGCCACTCGATCCAACTTTCGAGTACGGCCTCATCACCGTCGAGGGCACAGTCCGGATCGGTTCTAACCTCATCACCGTCGGGCAATTCGCCTACCTAGCCCCTGGTCGCAGCGAACTGCCGATCGACGCGCAGGACGCGGCAACCGTGCTCCTGATCGGTGGTAAGCCGTTCGCCGAACAGATCCTGATTTGGTGGAACCTCGTGGCCCGAACTACGGACGAGATTGACGAGGCGTACCTCGGCTGGCTCGATGGTCAGTTCGGACCCGTCAACACCAGACTGTCAGCGATGCCGACACCCCCGCCGCCGTGGTTCACGTCGCGCAGCTAGCGCCAATTACTCGTCCACTTGGTGCCGTCCCACCACATCTGTGAGTCAGAATCGGGAAGGTACGGATTCTGGTACCAGCCCGGTGGTTGGGCCACAGATGCCCCAGCAGATGGTGGCTGCGAGGTGCCGCCTGGCGTGCGCCCACGAATGATCAAGACGACCCCCACTGCAATCAGCACGCCGCCGAGCGCCCCCAAGACCATCACCTGGCCCATGACGCTTTCCAGGCTCGTGACGGGATTAGCCACCGCCATTTGTCCCGTGGCGTCCTTCACTGTGATCAAATACGTACCGGCAGTGGAAACTGAGAAATCGGCGATGCTGTTCGCCAGTTGCAAGTCAAGCGGGATGGCCGCCTCACCTTTGGTCGAACAGTAGGAGCAGGTCAGTGGCACGTTGATTCCGGACGGATCAGTCACCATCACTTGCTCAACCTTCACGGTGCGCGCGGCAGCAACGTCCGACGGCGTTATCGCGGTCGAGTCGGTTGGCAACTTCTGGAAGATCGACCACTTGCCGACTGCCAATTGCACTGATGTGGATCCGGGCGCCTGCCACTGAGCTTGGCTTTGGAACGCCGACAGCGCAATCGCCGCCGACCCAATCCAGCTCGCGAGTGCAAGCAGGATCGCGGCAATTCCGAATACGCGCTTGGGGGTCACGCCGGACCAGGCCCTGACTGTTCCATTGCACGAAGGATCTCGATGCGCTCACTGATTGGTGGGTGCGTGTCGAAGAGGCTCTTTGACTTGCCTTCGAGTGGCGACTCAATCCACACGTGCGATACGGCATTAGACCGTTCATGGACGACTGTCGAATCGGCCGCGAGTGTCTCGAGTGCGCGCCGCAGCCCTGCCGGATTACGGGTGAACTGAACGGCAGTTGCATCGGCAAGCGACTCTCGCTTGCGCGACACGGCGGAGCGCATAAGCAGCGCGGCGATCGGAGCAAGTAGCAAGATCACGATCCCGGCGATCGCCGCGATTGGATTGCTGCCCTCGTCGCGCCGGGTGAAGAAGGACATCCGAATTCCGATATCGGCAATGATCGCAATCAGACCTGCTGTCGTCGCGGCCACAGCCATCACCAACGTGTCACGGTTCCCAACGTGGGCCATCTCGTGTGCCGTCACACCTTGGAGTTGTTCGCGATCCATCGTCGCGAGCAGACCAGTCGTAAACGCGATGACAGCATGGTCTGGGTCGCGCCCGGTGGCAAACGCATTTGGTGCTGGATCGTCCACAATCGCGACGGTTGGCATCGGTAGTCCAGCAGCAATCCGCACTTCATCGACCACATTGAACAACTGTGGGGCCGTGGCGTGGTCGATGACCTTCGCGTTGGTCATCTTCATGACGATCTTGTCGCTACTCCAGTAGGACGCCCATACGCCAGCGAGGGCGAGGCCAACCGCAATCGGCACAATCCAGACGGACCCATATCCGACGAGCTGACTGACAGCCCAGATCACGGCCACGACGAAGACGAACATGCAGAAGAGCAGCAGAAACGTCTTCCGCTTGTTCTTCGACTGGGCGGCACGAAATGACACGCTCACCGGCACTCAGCTCCCACGGGCATCAATTGAACCCGATGTTCGGCGCGATCCTTTGACTGGCATCTGGAACTTCGTAGAACTCCTGCTTCGTGACCCCGGCCATTCCGACGAAGAGCATCGAGGGGAAGGTGACGATTGCTGTGTTCAACGCCCTGACACTCTCGTTGTAGTACTGGCGGGCGAAGGCAATCTTGTTCTCGGTAGTCGTGAGCTCCTCCTGTAACTGCAGGAAGTTGGTGGATGCCTTGAGGTCCGGGTAGTTCTCGGCGACAATCATCACTCCATTGATGGCCGAGGTGAGCTGCGCGTCTGCGGCCGCCGTCTGACCGACACCTTGGGCCTCCTGCACGTGCGCCCGAGCGTTCGTGACGGCTTCGAAGACTTCACGTTCGTGCTTGGCGTAGCCCTTCACCGTCTCGACGAGATTCGGAATCAGGTCGGACCTGCGCGCCAGTTGAACCTCGATCTGCGCGTAGCCCTCTTCGACGTTGACCTTGAGTTTGCGCAGCTTGTTGAACTGCCACAGCGCAATGATGACGAGAATGACAATGAGCACGATGACGATGCCGACAATTAGCATGCCCCGACCTTGCCTCATTGCGCGCCGATTGAGCAACTCTCAACCGCGGAACCCGTCAGATCCTTAAGAAATCTTCACGTACGGCGTTCGCACATGCACGATCGCGCGTCAACGTTCAGATCTGGCAGCGGACAGCGTCTGCGCGACAACCCCTGCAACTGCCTCTGACTCAATCAGGAATCCGTCGTGGCCATAATCTGAGTGAACTGCGATCAGATCGCGGGCCGTCGGAATGAGATCGGCCAGTTGCCGCTGCAGGTATATCGGGTACAACCGGTCTGAGGTAATACCGGCAACTACCACGGGTACACCGATTGTCGACAGCGCCTCGGCAACTCCACCTCTGCCTCGACCAACATCGTGGGTTGACATCGCGTCCGTGAGAGCTACGTATGTCCCCGCGTCGAACCGGTCCGCGAGTCGGGCAGCCTGATGGTCTAAGTATGAGGTGACCGCGAAGCGCCCAGCACCCTGCGCCACCCCGGGCACTGTTGAGCCGAAAGCGTCTTCGCCGTCCTGTGAGAGGTTGTCGAACCGAACCGCAAGCTCATTTTCCGTGCGGTACGTCAGGTGGGCGATCCGTCGCGCGATCCCCATCCCGTCAAGCGGAGGCCCCTGCGCGGAGTCGTAGTAGTCACCCGCCGCCCACTTGGGGTCAGCCGTGATCGCCTGGATCTGAACGGTCTGGGTTCCGATCTGATCGGCCGATGCAGCGGCACAGCACGCGAGGACACCCGCAGACCGGACGCGATGTGGGTACCCAACGAGCCATTCAAGGGCACGCAGACCACCCATAGATCCACCGATCACGGACGCGAAACTTTCAATCCCGAGGTGGTCCGCCACTGCGACTTCAACGGCAACCTGGTCGCGAACTGTCACCCGCGGCCAACGAGATCCCCAGGGCGAGCCATCCGGGGCCAGCGACGACGGGCCCGTGGTTCCTTGGCACCCACCAAGAACATTGCTCGCGACGACGAACCACTCGTCGGTGTCGATTGGGCAACCCGGTCCAACGATCCCCGGCCACCAGCCGGCAGTCAGGTGAGCGGCGTCGGCTGGACCTGACACGTGGGAGTCCCCTGTCAGCGCGTGCTGCACGAGGATCGCGTTGTCCCGAGCGGCATTCAGCGTGCCCCAGGTTTCGTACGCGACCGTCACCTCGGGGAGAGACCCACCGAGTTCGAGATCCAGCGACCCGATCGTCGCGAACCTTCGGTCGCCGGGATCGTCGCCTGGCCGCCAGTACACCCGGGGGCGCACCGGCGGCACGAGCGCGGTCATGACTTGGCGGCAGCGAAGCCGATCTCGAGATCGGCCAAGATGTCGGCAATATTCTCAAGGCCGACCGCGAGGCGGACCAGCCCCGGAGTGACACCGGCAGCAGCCTGCTCAGCCTCAGTCAGCTGCGAGTGCGTCGTCGACGCGGGGTGGATCACCAAACTGCGAACGTCACCAATGTTCGCAACGTGGCTATGGAGCTCAAGTGCTTCCACGAATGTCGTTCCGGCGCCCTTGCCCCCTTCAATCTCAAATGCCAACACCGCACCCGTCCCCTTTGGCGCGTACTTCTCGGCGAGCTGATGCCACGGGCTACTTTCGAGACCTGCGTAGTTCACGGACTTCACCTGCGGATGGCCTTCAAGGAATGCTGCGACTTCCTGCGCATTCTGCACGTGGCGTTCGATGCGCAGACTCAAGGTCTCAAGCCCTTGGGCGATCAGCCAAGCATTGAATGGGGCAACTGCCGAACCGAGATCACGCAGCAGTTGCACACGCGCCTTGAGGATGAACGAGACGTTCGCACCGAATGCTGAGCCGACTCCAAGATCGCGCGCGTAGACCAAACCGTGGTAACTCGGATCTGGTTCGTTGAAGTTCTTGAACCGCTCCGGGTAACGCGCGTAGTCAAACGATCCGCCGTCAACGATCACACCCGCAACCGCGGTTCCATGCCCACCCAGGTACTTGGTGGCCGAATGCACGACGATGTCCGCACCCCACGCGAGCGGGTTGATCAAATACGGAGTGGCAAGCGTGTTGTCGATGATCAACGGAACTTCGTTTTCGTGCGCCACGGCTGCAACAGCGGCAATATCGAGAACGTCATTTGACGGGTTGCTGATTGATTCGGCGAAGAACGCCTTGGTATTCGGCGCAACGGCCGCCGCCCATGACGCGGGATCGTCTGGATTCTCGACGAAGCTGACGTCGATTCCGAGCTTCGGCAGGGTGTAGTGAAAGAGGTTGTACGTTCCGCCATACAGTCTCGGACTCGACACGATGTGGTCACCAACTTCGGCGACGTTCAGGATGGCAAGCGTCTCTGCTGCCTGGCCGCTGGATACGAGGAGCGCCCCAACGCCCCCTTCGAGTGCAGCGATCCGATCCTCAACTGCCGCCTGAGTGGGATTCATGATTCGTGTGTAGATATTGCCGAGCTCACGCAAAGCGAACAGGTCGGAGGCGTGAGCCGTGCTAGCGAAGGTGTACGACGTCGTCTGGTAGATCGGCAGCGCACGAGAGTTCGTTGTCTCGTCAACACTCTGACCTGCGTGAATCTGCTTGGTCTCAA
>DMNR01000306.1:0-2990 GCA_003452655.1 Actinomycetota bacterium
GCTACGAAGACTGCCCGGTTGGCATGATCGTGATGTTCGTGGTGTTGATATCTGGCATACCTACTTGTGGTGTTGCCCGGGCGTCCATGGCGGGTTGGAATTTGACCTTGTAGGTATCAAAGGTGGTGTACGCGTACCTGAACATGTACGCCTCAAGGTTCGTCGTTGATCCGGTGGCAACATCGGTGACTGAAGCCTTCTCAGAAGTGACGATGGTCCTGGTGCCCGGTTCGTATTGAACCTGCAGGTCGTGCCAGTCCATCATCACCTTGCCAGTAGCTGCGTCGTACACCTTCATCACCGTGACCGTGCGTCGCAGGAAGACCTCCTGGCCCGGCGCGACGTCGGCGCTGCCCTTGCCCGCTGCGCCGTCAAACTCGAATCGCAGGGTGCTGTTCGTTTGATTCAGCAGGACTGGATTGCGTAGCAGCGATTCCGAGTAGTTGGGAACCTGATGGTGATTGCCGGTCGGTGCTGCGGCGGTGGCAGGTGCAACCTCGGTGAGTACGGCCGACGCGCAGGTGCCACCGGTCAGCGCAAGGGTTGCCAGAGCAATGGTGAGTGGTTTGGAAGCATTCATGTTGTCCTCATTGGGTTCGGCTGTCTGAACGGTTAGCAATTGACATCTGCCCGAACCAGCCAACTCAAAACGCAAAGAGGTGGCCATAGACCCGGTGAAGCGATTCACCCACGCCGTGAGCTTGGTCGGCGGAGCGCCGACGAAGCTCAGTGATCAGTCGGCGAGCAGGTTCTCCAACGCTTCATCTTGATTCTCGGCGCTCACAAAGAGCAACTCGTCACCGGCCTCAAGGGTGTCATCGGGCGTGGGGGTGATGACACGACCTCCGCGAACGATGGCGACCAGAGCCGTATCCATCGGCCACACAACGGCATCCACGCGGTTTCCGACGACGCGGGACTCCGGTGACAGTGTCAGTTCAACGAGGTTGGCGTCGCCCTGACGGAACGTCATCAAGCGGACGAGATCTCCGACCGTCACGGCCTCTTCAACGAGGGCCGAGAGCATGCGGGGCGTGGAGACTGCGACATCGACGCCCCAAGAGTCATCGAAGAGCCATTCGTTCTTCGGGTGGTTGACGCGGGCGACGACTCGCGGAACTCCGTACTCGGTTTTGGCCAGCAGGGAGACCACCAGGTTGACCTTGTCGTCACCTGTTGCCGCCACGACCACCTGGCAGCTCGGCAATCCAGCCTCATCAAGGGCTGAAATCTCGCAGGCATCTGCCACGAGCACGGCTGCGCCGCTGACAGCGCCCTGCCTTGCCTTGGCGGCGTTCTTGTCGAGGAGCAGCACCTCGTGGTCATTTGCGATGAGTTCACGCGCAATAGAGCGTCCGACTTTGCCAGCACCTGCGATCGCAACCTTCATGACTGCCTCTCCGGTCCAGTGTTGGCGGTTTCGACCAACACGGCCTTGTCGTCCGGGTGGCACAGCACATTGAGGAGGTCGCCCTCCTGAAGCACGGTCGTCTCATCGGTAAGCATTGCCTGCCCATAACGAGTGATGAAGGCGACGCGAGCACCGGTGCCCCGAATCACGCTGTTGGCCGGAGAGCCGATCCAATTTGGATTGAAGGCGACTTCAGCCAGCACGAGGGTCCCGGTTGAGTCCCGCCACTGCTCGACGACGCCGCTGGGATCAATCCGGCGCAGGATCTGCCCTGTCGTCCAGGCCACCGTGGCGACCGTTGGAATTCCCAACCGCTCGTAGATCTCGGCGCGACGAGGATCGTAGATCCGGGCGACAACGGTTTCAACACCGAACGTCTCGCGTGCCACGCGGGCGGCGATGATGTTCGAGTTGTCGCCACTACTCACTGCGGCGAACGCACTTGCTTCCTCAATGCCCGCCTGCATAAGTGCGTCGCGGTCGAAACCGATCGCCGCAATCGTCTTGCCGCGGAAGTTCGGTCCGAGCCGTCGGAATGCCTCTGAGTCCTGGTCAATGACTGTGACGGAGCGACCCATTTGGTCAAGTTTGTTGGCTAATCGCGAGCCGACTCGGCCACAGCCCATGATGACGATGTGCACAAGTAGCGACGCTACACGCCCGCCCGTAGCGCGTGCACACTCACGTGAGGCATAGCATCTGCCGACGTGGCATCCGTAACGGGTCCTGCGAAGAGATTCTTCTTCGGTCGGGCACTTCGCAGCGAGAACATTCATTCAACGCTGCTCCCAAAGCGCATCGCTCTGCCTGTGTTCGCATCCGATGCGCTCTCATCCAATGCCTACGCCACCCAAGAGATCCTGCTCATGCTCTCAGTGGGCGGTGTCGCGCTCTACAGCTTCACGCCATGGGTGGCACTCGGCGTCATTTTGGTGTTCTTCGTGGTGGTCGCGTCGTATCGCCAGAATGTGCGCGCATATCCAAGTGGCGGGGGCGACTACGAAGTCGTGTCGACCAACTTGGGTGAGCGGGCTGGCGTCTTCGTTGCCAGCGCACTCATGGTTGATTACGTGATGACGGTGGCAGTCTCCATCTCTTCGGCGGTGGCGAACATCGCCTCGGCGTTTCCGCCAGTCGGCAAGCAGGCGGTGATCGTAGCGGTGGGTCTCATCGTGATCATGACGCTGATGAACCTTCGCGGGGTTCGTGAATCCGGGACGGCGTTTGCGATTCCCACCTATGGATTCATCGTCGGGATCTTCGCGATGGTTGCTTGGGGAATCTGGCAAATTTCTGACGGCACGATTCCGCAAGCGGAAAGCGCGACGTGGGAGATCGAACCTGAGACCACGGCGAGTGGTGCACTGTTGATCTTCTTGCTGGCCCGTGCCTTTTCGTCCGGTACCACCGCCTTAACAGGGATTGAAGCAATCGCGAACGGAGTTCCGGCCTTCAAGAAGCCGAAATCCAAGAATGCCGCGACCACCTTGCTTCTGCTGGGCGTCATCTCGATGTCGATGTTCGCGGCGATCACCTGGTTAGCGATGGTCACCAACGTGCGGGTCACTGAACACAATGA
>DMNR01000306.1:3219-3845 GCA_003452655.1 Actinomycetota bacterium
GCTTTCAGCAACGGCATCATCTTTCTGGCGGGTGCGGCGACCGTGCTGGTGATCGTCTACGACGCGAGCGTGTCGAGCTTGATCCAGCTCTACGTCCTTGGTGTGTTCGTTTCGTTCACCTTGAGTCAGATCGGCATGGTTAAACACTGGAATCGGCATCTGCGTGAGGAGACCAACCCGAAGGAGCGGCGCCGGATGAAGCGCTCGCGAGTCATCAACACGGTTGGCTTCTTGATGACAGGCTCGGTGCTGATCATCGTCCTCGTGACGAAGTTCACGCACGGGGCGTACCTCGTCGTGATCGCAATGCCGCTCCTCTACTTGGTCATGCGTTCGGTACGCAAGCACTATGACCGCGTCGCGGCGGAGCTTGAGACGCCTGCAGATGAGAAGGTCACGCTGCCTTCGCGTGTGCATGCCATTGTGTTGGTCTCGAAGATTCACAAACCGACGCTGCGGGCTTTGGCCTACGCACGGGCAAGTCGCCCTTCCACCCTTGAAGGTGTCACCGTCTCAGTTGATCCAGGGGACACCAAAGAGATGGCGGCTGACTGGCAGCGGCGCGGGATTTCAGTTCCGCTGAAGATCCTGGATTCCCCATATCGTGAAATCACTCGGCCGATCGT
>DMNR01000306.1:3926-4813 GCA_003452655.1 Actinomycetota bacterium
TACATCCCGGAGTACGTGGTTGGTCACTGGTGGGAAAACCTGCTGCACAACCAGTCCGCGCTTCGCCTCAAGACTCGGCTCCGGTTCACCCCTGGAGTCATGGTGGTGAGTGTTCCGTGGCAGTTGATTTCCAGCGAGCGCATCGCTGACGAGCCGGTGCCGAACGCGCCCGGTGCGGTTCGTCGGGGTGAGCCGCAGGCGGTGGTGGCGGAGGCAGTCGTTGCCGAGCAGTACGGCACCCCACCGGTTGACCCGCCTGACCCAGCGGACTTGCCTTCCGGTCGCTAACGCGGGCGAAACGCCCTTCGACTAGATTTGCCCCGAACGCGGTGAGATTTTCGTCGCGGTGACGTCGAGGTGAGGATTCGCAGATGGCGAGCAAGGACAGTTTCGGGGCCCGTTCCGAGTTGACCGTCAATGGCACGAGTCACGAGATCTTTCGGATCGGTGCTGTCGAAGGCTCAGACAAGCTGCCCTTCACCCACAAAGTGCTCCTCGAGAACCTCCTGCGAACAGAGGACGGCGCCAACGTCACGGCCGATCAGATTCGTGCGCTCGGCAACTGGGATGCCACAGCCCAGCCGTCCGAGGAGATTCAGTTCACCCCTGCCCGTGTGATCATGCAGGACTTCACTGGTGTTCCCTGTGTCGTGGACCTGGCAACGATGCGGGAGGCAGTTGCCGAACTCGGCGGCGATGCGGCGCAAATCAATCCACTCGCCCCTGCCGAACTGGTCATCGACCACTCAGTGATCGCGGACTTCTTCGGGACTCCGCAATCGCTCGACCTGAATGTGGCGCTGGAATACGAACGCAACGAGGAGCGCTACAAGTTCTTGCGCTGGGGGCAGAGTGCGTTTGACGAGTTCAAGGTCGTCCCGCCCGGC
>DMNR01000349.1:0-1523 GCA_003452655.1 Actinomycetota bacterium
CCGGTGGCAGGTCTTTCGGATGATCACTCTGCCGATGGTTGCCCCTGCGGTTATCGCGGGCGCGGTGCTGGGTTTTGCTCGCGCACTCGGCGAGTTCGGTGCGACCGTGACATTCGCTGGAAACTTCCCAGGAGTCACCACAACGTTGCCGTTGGCAATCTATGGCGGATTCGACTCAGATCCCCGAGCTGCCACCGCATTGAGCGTGCTCTTGTTGGCGTTTACCGCCACTGTGCTTGTGTTCTTCCGTGGTCACATCGCCGGTTGGCGGCGCCCATGAGCCTGACTGCCGACGTTGTTGCTCAACGGGGCCAATGGATGCTCGCTGGTTCGTTCGAGGCCAGCCGAGGTGACGTGATTGCAGTGGTTGGACCGAATGGCTCTGGTAAGTCCACTCTGCTGCAGGTGCTCGCTGGCCTAGTTCCGTTGTCGAAGGGGCGAATTCAGCTCGGTTCGCAGTGCTACGACGACCCAGCACAGGGCGTCTACCGGCCGCCGTCTGACCGGGACGTGACCGTGTGCTTCCAGGATTCCCGGCTATTCCCGCATCTCACCGTGTTGGACAACATTGCCTTCGCTGATCGTTGTCAAGGACGGAGTGCAAAGGACAGTAGGGCACGGGCGCGGGCCACGTTGCGGCGCTGGCAGTTGGAGGAGTTCGCTGCCCGACGTCCCGATGAGTTGTCAGGTGGTCAGCAACGACTGGTGGCTATCGCGCGAACATTGGCAAAGGCCGCGACGATCGTTCTTCTCGATGAACCGACCGCAAATCTTGACCGGCAGATCACCGGCTTCGCACGCAAGATGTTGGCCGAGGAACTTGCTCAACGAAATGGCATCGTGTTGCTAGTCAGTCATGACAGTGCAGACGTCACGCACCTTGCCAACCGAACAATCGAAATAGAGGGTGGGCAGATGCGAGCTTCGCCGATGCGGGTTGCCAACCCACGCGTGGTCCCGAAGTTGGCCGTGGTCCTTGCGGGCGGTACTTCGAAGCGAATGGGCGGGCACGACAAATTGGCCATCACGGTCGCAGGTCGCCCGCTTCTCGATCACGCCATCGACTCGGTCCCCGATTCAACTGAGGTAGTGGTTGTGGGTCCACAGCGACCAACTGAGCGAATGGTCACGTGGGCGCGGGAGACACCGGCCGGTGGTGGCCCTGTCGCGGGCATTGCTGCGGGCTTGGCGGCAGCGCGTTCGGCCAGTGACAGCGAGCAACTCGTCGCGGTGATTGCCGGAGATATGCCGTTTGCTCGAGCCGGACTCGAACGACTGGTGGAGGCCTTGGATGCTTCGACTTCCGATGCGGCGATCGCCGTCGATGAGCGAGGTCGCGCACAGCCGCTGTTGGCGCTGTGGCGCCGTGGTTGTTTGGAGGCCGCAATTCGACGATGCCCATCGCCTGCCGGTGTTTCTGCCATGGCCCTGTTCGCGGATGTGGACGTCGCTCGAGTCCGGTTGGCTGATGCTTCGACGTGGGATTGCGATGAGCCGGCCGATCTTGCTCGAGTCGAGTCGTT
>DMNR01000349.1:1597-5045 GCA_003452655.1 Actinomycetota bacterium
CTTGATCTCCTCGCTGTCAAGTCCGTTCGCGAGCGCGGCACCAACCACGGCGGTGGACACCGGAGCTGCCGGGCGAGCGACTTCATGTGCGACGTCACGGGCGATGTCCAGCAGCAGTGTTGTGTCTACAGCGACGGCGAGTCCAAGCTCGTGGGTCAGAATCGCGGCGAAGTCGTCAACGGTGTCCATGGGGATCCCTCGGTTGTGGCGCCTACCATGTGCTCGTGCGCATGGTTGATGTTGGTCAAAAAGAAATTAGTGTTCGCGAGGCTACCGCCAGCGGCAGAGTTGAAACGACGGCAGACGTGTTGGCTGCGCTGCGGGCCGGGACGATTCCCAAGGGTGACGTCGTGGCGGCCGCACGGCTGGCCGGGATCATGGCGGTCAAACGGACCCCTGACCTCATTCCGCTGTGCCATCCGATCGGTATCAGCGGTGCTGATGTCGAACTTGATCTGACGGCAGACTCGCATGTGGTCATTCAGGCGAGCGTTCGCACGGCAGACCGGACCGGGGTGGAGATGGAGGCTCTGACTGCAGTGGCGGCCGCGGGCCTGACCGTGATTGACATGGTCAAGGGGACTGATCCCGCCGCGTCAATCGAAGGCATCAAGGTGCTCACGAAGACCGGCGGAAAAACAGGAGATTGGGTTCGGCCTAGTGACCGCTGATTCAGCGAGGCGAAGAGCTTGCGTACTGACGGTGTCCGACCGGGCTGCCCAAGGTGTGTACGCGGATGAATCTGGACCGGCGGCGGCTCAGGCGCTGGTGGACCTGGGGTTCGAGGTCGTTGAGACTGCGATTGTGCAGGATGGCAATGGGGTCGCGAGTCAGTTACGAACCTGGGTTGCCGGTGAGATCCCACTGGTCATCACTACCGGCGGAACGGGACTTTCTCCGCGTGACTTAACCCCGGAACAGACCCGATTGGTCATTGATCGGAAGATCCCCGGCATCGCTGAACGGGTGCGCTCGTTTTCAGTTGAGAAGGTTCCCGCAGCAGTGCTGTCGCGCGGAATCGCAGGTTCTGCAGGTCGGACGCTCATCGTCAACCTGCCCGGCTCTGTGGGAGGAGCACGCGACGGCGTAGCCGCATTGGCCGAAGTGCTGGGGCATGCGGTGGATCAACTTGGTGATGGTGGTCATGGGTCGCATTGAAGTTTGTGAAGTGACTTCGAGGCAGTTGGACGTCGGCTCACACCATGAGGCGGTCGTCGATCCATGCGCTGGGGCGATTGCGACCTTCGCCGGAGCTGTGCGTGATCATGATCCGGCGAATCCGAACCCGGTGATCTTCCTTGAGTATCAAGCTCACCCAACTGCAGGTGATGTTCTGCGCTCGATCACCGAAGAATTCGCTGATCGAGATGGCATCTGTGCGATCGCGGTCAGCCACAGAGTTGATTCCCGTCTGGACATCGGTGAGCTTGCCATCGTGTGTGCAGTGTCCTCTGCTCACCGTCGAACTGCTCTGGATGTGTGCTCCGAACTAGTCGAGCGGGTTAAGCACGAGCTACCGGTATGGAAACTGCAGAAGTTCGCGGATGGGTCGCAGGAGTGGGTGAACTGTCCCTAGTTCACTGCGACTGCAACTCGGCCTAGCCGCCGGCAAATGGCGGGAGCACATCGACTGTTGCGCCATTGCTCAACTCGGGCAGATCGAGGTCGCGGTGGGCGGTTATCCCGTCGACCAGCAATGATGAAGCATTGAGTACCCGGGCGAACTCGGGTCCAAATTGCTCACGCAGTTGGTCGCAGATAGTCGCCACGGAATCCGCCTCGACATCAATTTCCTTGTAGCCGGCGGCGGCTGCCGCGCCGGCGAACAAGCGAACGGTGACCGATGCCATCGCTATCCACCGATCGCTGACATAGGCCTGTCCGGCGGGGTGAAGTTCGAACTGTTGATCCCGTGGCCCGCTGCCTTGCGCGACACTGCACCACGCCACATTCCTGCGATTACGTCATCGGGCTCACCTGCTCGCAGTGCAGTTCGCAGGTCGGCGTCGTCACGCCCGAAGAGGCAGGACCTCACCTGGCCATCGGCGGTCAGACGCACCCGGTCGCAACTGTTACAGAATGGACGTGTCACCGAAGCAACAATCCCGACCGTCTGCGGACCGCCATTGACTGACCACTCGTCGGCAGGTTGCGAACTCTCGCCTCGACTGATTGCGGTTAGATCCCAGTGGGTGCGCAGATTGTCGAGAATCTCGGCTGCGGTGACCATCTGGTCGCGGCTCCAGGCACCCATTGGGTCAAGTGGCATCTGTTCAATAAAGCGCAACTGCAGGCCATGAGTTAGGGCATATTGCAGAAGCTTGGGCGCCTCGTGATCGTTGACGTCCCTCACTAGCACCGTGTTGATCTTGACGGGATGAAGTCCCGCATCTCTTGCCGCCGATATTCCGGCCAGTACATCGCCGAGGCGGTCGCGGCGAGCAAGCCTGGTGAAGGTGGCGGCATCGAGAGTGTCGAGGCTGATGTTGATGCGATCGAGGCCGGCCTCGTGCAGGCCGATTGCGCGTTCTGCCAAGCCGATTCCATTTGTTGTCAGCGACAGTGTGGGGCGTGGTGTCAGTTCGCTTGCCGCGGCGATGATGGCTTCGAGTCCAGGTCGCAATAGTGGCTCTCCGCCAGTGAAACGCACGTCGGTGACATCCAGACGTTCCACTGCCAACCGCACGAGTCTGGACACCTCGTCGTCAGTGAGCAGCGACGACTTCGGCAGCCAACCAGGCCCGTCCACTGGCATGCAGTAGGTGCAGCGAAGGTTGCAGCGATCCGTCAATGACACGCGCAGGTCCGTTGCGGACCGCCCGAATTGGTCGTGCATCGCTCCTGACGTCACTCGGCAAGCATAGGCGAACAAAAGCGTGGCGACTCCCAGCCGCAGGTTCGACCCGCATGCTCGGGCACTATGGAAACGTGTCTGACGCGAAGCTGAAGAGTATGGCCCAGCATCGTGACTTCATCCTGCGTGACTTGGCAGTCAACGAAGTCGTGGCGACCGATATTGATGAAGCCTTGGGCCTTTCGTTGGCGCAGACGGTCACGGCCACCATCTCGCTGCCGCCGTTCGCGAACTCCGCGATGGATGGTTACGCCGTTCGCGCGCAAGACGTCGCATCGGTTCCGGTCGTTCTGCCGGTCAACGATGATCTGCCCGCGGGAAGCGCCGCGGATCGACCCCTATTGCCAGGCACTGCCCATCGGATCATGACGGGCGCGCCATTACCGCCGGGTGCCGATGCAGTGGTTCGAGTGGAGTGGACTGACGCTGGGACATCACACGTGCGTATCGACCGATCCGTTGTTGCTGGAGCTGAAGTTCGACCGCTTGGTGATGATGTGTCCGTGGGCGATGAACTCGGCCGACCGGGTCAGGAGATTGGACCAGCGGATATTTCACTGTTCGCCTCGCTGGGCCTTCGCCGCATCAATGCTT
>DMNR01000146.1:0-2190 GCA_003452655.1 Actinomycetota bacterium
ATTACCCGCCTGGCAATCCGGCGTTGGCCTGCGCGCGCCCTAGTCGTGGCGTCGTGACGTGGCGTCGTGACGTGGCATCGTGACGATTTTGGGTCGCCGCAATGGACCCCTGATCGCGAGGTAGGCGAGCCGAATGATCTCGTTGCGATTTCGCGTAATGCGTTCCATGATCATCCCTGCCATCCACAACAGAAGCGCTACAAGGAACGATCCGATACCTACTAGTAGACGCGGTGAGCGAATGACTTCACCATTTCGGAAGAACTCTTCGAGCGACAACTGGATCATCAATGCGGCAAAAATGAACCAGGGAAGAGCAAGCAACGAGAAGGCGAGGAAGGGGCGAGCGTCGCGGAACAACCGCAGGTTTCTGCGCAGTATCCGAGCGCCATCGGAGAACGTTGACAGTTTTGGTTGCGATGACTCTGGTGGACGCGACACATACCTGGCTGGCACTTCGCACAGAGGGACGCCAATAACAGCGGCATGCGCGTTGAGTTCAGCTTCGATCTCAAAACCAGCTGAGGATACCGGAAACGACTTAACGAAACGGCGGCTCAGGACTCGGTACCCGCTGAGGGTGTCAGTGATCTCCAACTTGAAGAGCTTCTGAAATACCCACGTCAAAAATCCGTTCCCGAATCGGTGTCCACGGCGATAAACATCCTGCTCACCCGCGGGCGTCACGCGTTTCCCCACGACCATGTCGTAGCCCTCATCGGACACTAGGCGCAACATTTCAGGTGCCACCCGAGAATCCATGGTGTCATCACCGTCGATGAGTACGTAGTAGTCGGCATCAACGTCTGCGAGTAGTCGCCGAACAGCTTCCCCTTTGCCGAGCCGTGGTTCGAAAATAACCTGGGCACCGGCTTTCCACGCGGCAACAGCGGTCTCGTCGGTCGATGCGTTATCCGCTACGACGACGGTCGCCCCAGGAAGCTCCTGCCGAAATCGTCTAATCACGTTGCCGATTGTGTGTTCCTCGTTGTGACACGGGATCACAATGGCCACACGGCCGAGATCAGACATGCCGCCATGATACGTGGACGCGTGGACGTGTGGGGTAGCGAGACGATCATTACAGGGAATGTCTCTGCCGACCGACTCCCGGTCCTGCGGGGAAGGTCAGATTCAAAAGCGAACTGCACCCATGCCCAACACCGAGCCCGCAACAGTCGCGTCGACGACGATCAGTTGCTCACGGCTTAGCTCCGTTTGTTCGCCGGGCAGTGCAGACGGCCTAACGGGTCGACGCAGCTACTTCCGACGGATGCGCAGTACCTGGGTGGGTGCACCTTGCACACTAACCTTCACGACGTTGCGCTTCTTATCTAGCCTGACCACGGTTTTTCCCACTCCCGCAGCATTGAGAGGGACCTTCTTCCAAGCACCCCGATTGTTGACTCGAACCCTCGCGGTCGTGGGAATCGCTTCACCAGTCGCGCTTGCCCGAATCGTGATCCGATAACGGTTGCGCGTCAGCTTCTTCACCGTACTCGTGGATGCGACTCGCGCGTCTGGTTGTCCGCCTCCTCCATCGCTTGGCGTCACAACATTCGACCACGACGACTGCGCACTCGCGCTACCTTCTGCATTGACGGCAACAACCGCCCACGATGACTGGCTGCCGACAGCGAGTCCCGGAATTGTGCATGTCGTCGCGGGGGCTTGAACCGTGCTACACGTGGCAGTTGTTCCGCTACTACCGTTTGGAATGACGTTGTAGTGGGTGATCGCGCTGCCCGCGGTGGCTGACGGTGCGTTCCAACTCAGGGTTGCGGTTGTTCCGCTCAACTTCGCTACGACGTTGGTCGGCGCGCTCGGGAGCCCCTTGATCGTAATGGGAGTCGGTCCCGTTGACGGGTCCCCGTCGCCATTCGCGTTCGTCGCGTAGACCGTGATCGAATATGTACCCGCTGCAAGGTCGTTGATGAAGCAGAAGTTGTTTGGGTCAGCACCTGGCTTTGGCGCTGTTGAAGTACAGGACTGCCCGCCCGGGCTTGCAGTGGCGGTGTACGACGTGACGGGAGATCCTCCGTCATTGCTCGGGAAACCCCACCACACCCACGCACTGGTCTTGGAGTAGGCCGTCCCACCAATCTGAATGGGCAGGATCGGTCCCGGTACTCCCCCCGGAGTGACAGCCGTAGTGACGGCGGCGGGCGAGTTGCCGAAGGAATTGACGGC
>DMNR01000146.1:2265-3674 GCA_003452655.1 Actinomycetota bacterium
CCCGCCTTGATCGGCTGGCGGCGACCAGGAGATGGTCGCTTGCTTGTTGCCGACAGTGGCTTTCGCATTGGTCGGCGCTGAGGGGACCTTGTTTCCTGGGGTCACGGGAGTACTGGGTTCTGATTGCGGACCGGCGCCGAGCGCGTTGGTCGCGACAACCACAAACGTGTAGGGTGTCCCATTCGTAAGGCCACCAACCGAGCACTTCTTTGCGATTCCGAGGATGCCCTTCTTGGTCGAACAAGAACCGTTGGGCGAACCCTTCTCATTGGCTGAAGTCACGGTGTACTCCGTGACTGCTGAACCACCATCGTTGGTCGGCGCCACCCATGTGACCTGAGCCGACTGTTCGCCTGCCTTTGCCACAACGTCACGTGGCGCAGTTGGCTTACCACCGGGAACTACCCAAGTTGAGTCGATTCCCGCAGGCCCAACTATGCCGTTCGTTGCCGTGACATGGACGCGATACTGCTTCCCGTTTTCCAGTCCATTGATCGCGCAAGTCGTACCTGCGCCATCTGTGGAACAGGTCCCGTGGCGTTCGCCAAGGTAGCCAGTCAACCAGGCCGTGTAGCCCGTAATGGCCGAGCCGCCGTCGCTGGTTGGGGCTGTCCAGGAAGCCGTGATCGTGGCGTCACCCGCGGCGCCCTTAACATTCTGCGGCGCCGTCGGCGCACCCTTCGGAGTCACGCTGTTCGTGGGGCTCGATGCTGGTCCGATGCCGTACCTGTTCTTGGCAGTGACGGTGAAGGTGTAGGGGGTTCCGTTCGTCAATCCCTTCACCGTGCAGCTGTGGTAGAGCACGATCAGCGGCTTGCAGGTCAGACCGCCCGGCGACGAGGTCACCTCGTAGCCAGTGACGGCCGCCCCACCCGAACTCGCGGGGGGCTTCCAAGTGACAAGTGCTTCCTGCGCCTTGTCACTGCTCGCAGCGACATCAAGTGGCGCGCCGGGAACTGTGGAGCCGATGGTCACCGGATTGCTCGGCAGCGAACTCGGAGAGGTCCCGTTAACATTCTCGGCAACCGCAGTGAATGTATAGGTAGCGCCGGAATTCAGGGCACCAATTTTGCACTTGCGGCCCGGTGCAATGAGACCAATTCGTTTCGTCGTACAGCTTTGCGCCAAACCGTCTCCTGCCTCACTCGTATGGGCAGTGACGGTGTAAGAATCGATCCTCTTGCCGCCGGTGTTCGCGGGGGCATCCCACGTGATTTCTGCATCACCGCGCCCTGCGGTCGCATCCAAGTTCAGCGGAGGCGAGGGCGGGCCAAGCGGAGTAACCGATCCCGAAACCTTGGCGGGTTTCGACGTTCCGGCAGCATTGATCGCGACGATCGACACCTTGTACGCGGTGCCATTCACGGCACCCGTGATGGTGCACTCCGTATCGACAGTTGAGCATGTCA
>DMNR01000146.1:3967-8097 GCA_003452655.1 Actinomycetota bacterium
CCTGGTGCAACGGCCGGAACTACGACAGCCGACGGTTGCGACTCGGGAGAGGTTTGGGCGAGCACGTTGGTCGCCTTTGCCGTGAACGTGTACCCCTGACCATTCGTCAAGCCCCTCACTGAGCACGACGTCTCAAGCAGGTAAGCAGTGCACGTACGGTCACCCGGACTCGCTGTGACCACCGTTCGGGCAATCGGTCCACCGGCGGCAGGAGCCGTCCAGCTAATCTTGACCTCCCGGTTGCCTCCAACGCCAACCAAGCCAGTGGGTGCATCCGGTTGGAGCTTGCCTGGCGTCACCTTCACCTGATTTGACGGCCCAGAAGTTTGTGCAGGGTCGCTGCTATTTGTTGCCGTCACGGTAAACGTGTACTCAGTGTGGTTCGTCAGTCCTTGAACTTTGCACTCGAGTGTCGAACCACCCGTCGTGCAGCCTGCGCTCTCCGGCGATGACGACACGGTGTAGTTCGCAACCGGAGTTCCGCCCGTCTGGCTAGGCGCGCGCCACGACAGGGAGGCCATGCCATTTCCAGCCTTGCCGACCAGCTTCGTGGGTGCTTCCAACGGTCCGAAAGGAGTGATGGGTGCGGACGGCGCGGATGTACTTGAACCGCCTGCTTGCGTCCGAGTGGTCACGACGAATTCGTAGGCCTTGCCATTGGTCAATCCCGTGACGGTGCAACTTGTTCCCGGCGCATCGACCGAACAGGTGGGCTTCTTCGCACTGGCCTCAAGCCCAGCAGAAGTAGTGGTCACTGTGTATGACGTAGTTGCCGAACCACCCGTTGACTCAGGCGCGGTCCAATTGACCTCAACCTGCGAGTCGCCTGGCTTCCCGGAAACATTTGTTGCCGGACCTGGGGGGCCTCCTGGTGTTACGGGTGCGCTGGCATCCGACCAGTCCGAAGCACCCTTCGTTGTCACCGTCCGAGCCTGGAATTGATATGCGGTTCCGTTGGTCAGACCAGTAACCCTGCACTTGTGCTCCAGCGACGTCACGGTCTTGCACTGCTGCGCCGCATCTGGTTGTCCGCCCGCGACCTGGACTTCGTATCGCAGCAAAATACCCTTGCCAACATTGCCTGGCTTGTCCCACGAGACCTCGGCGGTCGCATTTCCGGGAACGGCTACAACGTTGGTCGGCGGGTCGGCAAGGATCTGCGCTGGTGTCACTGACTTGGTGGTGGTTGCCGGGCCGGAGCCTGCAGCATTGCTGGCCGTGACGGCGAACGTGTAGGCGGTTCCGTCATCCAGCCCACCTACGGTGCAGGTCAATGCCGATCCGCCAGTAGAACACGTACCACCGCCTGGTGAGGCAACGACGGAGTATCCGGTCACCGGGGATCCGCCATCGCTCTTCGGCTTGGTCCACGACACAATCACTGCCTTATCGGCGGACTGACCAGACGCCGAAGCCGGCGCCCCAGGAACACCAAACGGTGTCGCCGCCGGACCCGTCCCAGTGGCCGACTTGCCTGCTTGATTCGTGACCTTGACACTAATCGCGTAACTTGCGCCGTTCGTCAGGCCCGTGACCTTGCAATTGGTGTCAGTGGTCGTCTCACATGTGAACGACCGGCGCGATGGCCACGCGCCAGTTTCGGCCGTCGCAACATAGCCGGTGATCGCTGAGCCACCGGTCGATCCTGGTGGATCCCAGTTAATCGTCAACTCCGTGTCACCGGGATCGGCAACAATGTTCACTGGCTCAGAAGGCGGGCCTGAGGGTGTGACAGCCTGCGACGGACTCGAGGGATCCGATGAGCCCGAAGCATTGCTTGCTACGACGGTGACTTGGTATGCGGTTCCATCAACGAGACCGGTGATCTTGCAGTTTGTGGCGGGCTTGACCACTTTTCCGGTCGTGGTGCAGGTTGCCGGAGTGGCCGCACGCGGGGCAGAGCCGTTAGCGGTTGGCGTTGCCGTCGCTATGTATTGATTGATCCTGGACTTGCCCGCGCTGCCGGGTGCAGCCCACTTAGCGTCAATCTGGCCATCACCAGCCGTGGCCGTCACATCCGTGGGAGAGCCTGGATTTGATTGGCCTGGCGTAACTGGATCGCTGGCGTCCGAAAGTGCGCTCGGACCAGCGGTGTTGGTCGCGAGGACCTTGACCGTGTACGTCGTTCCCGACGTCAAGTTCTGAATGTCACACGTGTTTTGCAGGGCAGTTGCAAAGCACTGGCCCGCCGGAGTTGTCCCCGCGTACGCCGTTGCGGTGTACGTTTTTACGGGCGCACCACCGGTTGACTTTGGTGACTTCCACCCGGCAGAAACTGTGGTGTTGTTTGGGGCAGATGCGGTAACTGCCAGCGGCGGCGATGGTGGGCCGATAGGCGTCGTCGGTGCAGATGGCGCGGATTCCGGGCCGGTTCCTGCTGAGTTGGTCGCTTCGACAACGAATGTGAACGGCTTGCCGTTCGTCAGTCCCTCGACGACACATGAGGTGGCAACTGGATTCGGTGAACACTTCGCCGACCCTGGTGACGCGTAGACCGTGTAGCCAGTGACCGGCGAGCCAGCATCCGGCGGGGCCGTCCAGCTCACGAGCGCTGAAGCGTCGCCGGCGGCTGCCACTACTTCGGTTGGGGCCGCCGGAGGTCCGAGGGGAGTGACGGGCGCGGAGGCTGAAGACGGATTACTCGCGGACTGCTTGTTCCACGCCACGACGTCAAACGTGTATGGGGATCCGTTCGTGAGGCCGGAAATCGTGCAGTAGGTGTCGAGGTAGACCAGGCCGCGAGTCACTGTGCACGTCGCCCCAGGTGCTGCAACATTATTTTGATAACCGGTGACGATGTACTTCTCGAGTCGGCTGCTGCCAGAGTTCGCTGGAGCCGTCCACGTGACGTTAATTCCTCCACCACCCTTGGTGGAGGTTCCCACTACGTTCGTCGGCGCGTCCGGCGGGACTTCACCCGCGACGACGGGATCAGACGGTGCTGACGCTGGCGAGACGAGTCCCGCATCATTCGTCGCCGTTACGGTGAACTCGTATTTGGCCCCGTTCTTCAGACCCGTGACCACACACGATGTCGCAGTCGGATCACATGCCTTCCCTAGATCTGCGTTACTACCATCACCGCCGACAACCTGAGAGGACACCGCGTACGACTTGATGGGAGTGCCACCCGTCTGGGTGGGTGCCTTCCACGTAACTGTCGCACTTGCCATGCCAGCAACTGCCTGAACATCAGTCGGTGCCGACGGCTTGGTTGTCGGGACGACTGGTCCACTTGCCTTCGAGTCCGGTGAGACGAACCCGTCCGCGTTTGTCGCCTTAACGACGAACGAATAGGGCACGCCGTTCGTCAGTCCCGTTGCGTTGCAAGTGGTCGTCGTACCGTCCACGGAACATACGCCGGTCCCGCTAGTCGTTGCGACGAGGTAGCTGGTAAGAGCCGATCCGCCATCGGAAGTGGGTTTCGTCCACGTGACCGTAGCCTGCTGGTCGCCTGGCGTGGCCTTCACGTCGCCGGGAGCAGTCGGCTCGCCCGTTGGAGTGATTGCGTTGGACGGAGCAGACGGTTCGGACGTCTTCTTGAGCGGGAAGGACCCGTTTTGAGCGACGACGGTGAAGGTGTAGCTCGTCCCGTTCGCCAAACCTGTGACGGTGCAGTTGGGGCTCGCTGTAGTCGGTTCTTGGGTGCACTCGAGCTTTCCCGGACTTGAGGTGACGATGTACCGCTCGGGCGCCCCGGTTGATGGCTGCTGCCACGTGATCTTTGCGCTCGTACCCTGCGCTACTGCCTTTACCTCGGTGGGGCTCGCCGGGGTCGGTTTAGCGTCGACCGAAGCGTTTGGTGATGGCGTCGTTGGCGAGGGGACAACATTTGTCGTCTTGGACTCAGTCGGAGTGGGTTCTGCGGTCCTCGACGATTCAGTTCGAGTTGGCTCAGGGGCGGCACTGGAACTTGAAGACTGGCCGTCGGGAATGGCTGGCTCGGCGCTTGCTGCGAGTGGGGCGGCCAACAATGCGAAGACTGCGAGAAGCACCACGAGCACGGCACGCGTTGGCCGAAACCGCATAACCGATTTGATCATGAAAACTCCTGCGCTCCTAAAGCCCCGACTCAACAGTTAGATCTTGCATTGAATTGATGGTCGAGTCGCGGCGACAGCCGCCCTGCC
>DMNR01000097.1:0-5725 GCA_003452655.1 Actinomycetota bacterium
GAGATCGCGCTCTGCGGCCTGGCCAAGCGGCTCGAGGAGGTGTGGCTCCCCGGGGACCCGGATCCGGTGATCCTGCCGCGCGCCAGCGAGGGGCTCTACCTCCTGCAGCGGGTGCGGGATGAGGCGCACCGATTTGCGGTGGCCTATCACCGGCAGCGCCGAGCGAAGGCCGCCCAAGTCAGCGTGCTCGATGACGTTCCTGGGCTCGGTCCGGCGAAGCGCAAGGCGTTGCTGCGGCACTTCGGTTCGGTTCGCAAGGTGCGCGCTGCCTCGGTGGACGAGATCGCGACGGTCCCTGGCATCGGGCCGAAGCTCGCAGCGAGCATTCTGGACGCAGTGGCGCAAAGTGGTCAGAATGGCGGCATCAACGTCACAACGGGCGAGTTGTTAGGGGATGCTGAGCCTGATGAACGAGCAACCGATTGAGATAGTCCTGGTGACTGGCATGTCAGGAGCCGGTCGTTCGACGGCTGCGCGGGCTCTTGAAGACCTCGGGTGGTTCGTGGTTGACAATCTCCCTCCGCAATTACTCGACGACCTCGTCGCTTCTGTAGCCGCCCGCGAGGAAGCTCGTCGCCTTGCCGTGGTCATTGATGTGCGGGGCGGAAATACCTTCGACGTTCTCGAGCTCGAGGTTGCGGGCCTGCGGGAGGCAGGCAACAACGTGCGGGTTCTCTTCTTGGAAGCGACAGACGAGACTCTCGTGCGTCGCTTTGAGTCGAATCGGCGGCCCCACCCGTTGCAGGGTGGTGGGCGAGTGCTCGACGGTCTTGGTCGCGAACGTGATCTGCTGGCCAACCTGCGCGGTGGCGCGGACCTGGTCATCGATACGTCGTCGATCAACGTTCACGAACTGCGACGAAAGATCGAAGCCGCGTTCCGGCTTGAGGAAGACGTGAAGCTGCGGGCAACCGTCATGTCATTCGGCTTCAAGTACGGCATCCCGGTTGATGCCGATCTGGTGGCTGACATGCGTTTTTTGCCGAACCCATTCTGGGTGCCTGAACTGCGCGAGCACACGGGTCAAGAAGCCGATGTTAGTGACTACGTCACTAATCATCCAGAGGCTCGCGAGTTCCTCGACAAGTACACAGAACTGCTTGATTTGGTAGCTGATGGCTACCTGAGGGAGGGCAAGCAGTACGTGACTATCGCCATTGGCTGTACCGGGGGCAAACACCGAAGTGTTGCGATGACTGAGCACCTCGCAGCGCGCCTGGTGAAGCAAGGGATGGAAACGCTCGTCGTTCACCGCGACCTCGGTCGGGAGTAGTCAGCATGTCGGAGCCGATTAGCGACCCGCCAGTTCCAGGGACCAGAGTGTCCGTCGCAGGACGTCGGATTGGTCATCACGGACCTGCAGTGGTCGCCCTCGGCGGCGGGCATGGCCTCTCGTCGTCGCTGAAGGCGCTGCGCCGTCTGACCGACGATGTGACGGCGATCGTCGGTGTGGCAGATGACGGTGGTTCTAGTGGACGAATTCGCAGTGAACTCGGTTTGCCGCCGCCTGGTGACCTGCGCATGGCATTGGCCGCACTCTGTGGCGACGACGCCTGGGGTCGAACCTGGTCGCAGGTCATGCAGCACCGATTTGGCGGGACCGGTGAAATGGCTGGGCACGCTACGGGAAACCTGCTGATCGCAGCGCTCTGGGAGGAGACTGGGAATCTCGTCGCCGGCTTGGATTGGGTGGCAGCGCTACTCGGCGCACATGGCCGGGTGCTTCCTGTCTCGACGGTTCCGTTGAACATCGTTGCTGATGTTCGTGGCGCCGATCCTGAGCACCCCGACGAGGTGAAGACGATTGTGGGACAGGTCGAGCTCGAACACAGCCCCGGCTGGGTGACCAATCTGCGAGTGGAGCCCGGGGATCCTCCCGCCTGCGCCGAAGCGCTAGATGCCATCGCGGAGGCCCAAGCGATCGTGCTCGGTCCAGGGAGTTGGTATACGAGTGTGCTTCCACACCTACTAGTTCCTGGGGTTCGGGAAGCGTTGGCGCAAACGAGCGCGCGCCGGATCCTGGTGTTGAATCTTGACGGTCGCAGCGCATCGTCAACCAATGAGGTCGGCAGTACCCAAGACTTCACAAGTGCCCGCTACCTCGAAGTTTGGCGCGATCAATTCCCCGAGGTAGGACTCGAATACGTGCTTGCCGACCCGCGATGTGTGGACGACGTCGATGGCTTGGCGGCCGCATGTGAGGCAGTCAATGCTGAGCTCGTGCTTGAGCGAGTGTCCGTTTCGCAGCGGGATTCAGAACCCACGTCTCCGCGTCACGATACGCATCTTTTGGCAGCAGCCCTCGGGAACCTGCTGCCGCATGGCAATATCTAGGCATGGCAATGACCTCCGCCGTCAAGGACGAGCTCAGTCGATTTGAAGTCACGAAGACCTGCTGCCGCAAGGCGGAGGTCTCAACCATGCTCAGATTCGGGGGCGGGCTGCACATCGTGAGCGGCAAAATCGTGATTGAAGCAGAACTCGACACTGGGTCAGCTGCCCGCCGACTGCGCACGAACATCAAAGAGGTGTACGGCCATGACGCCGAACTTGCAGTAGTTCACGCCGGTGGGCTTCGAAAGGGCAACCGCTATTTGGTCCGCGTTGATGCCGGCGGCGAACAGTTGGCACGTCAAACCGGATTGGTGGACGGATCAGGTCGACCTGTTCGTGGATTGCCCCCGCAGGTCGTAACTGGGGGGATGTGCGACATCGAAGCCGCCTGGCGTGGTGCATTCCTGGCTCACGGCTCGTTAACTGAGCCTGGACGGTCGTCATCCCTGGAGGTGACTTGCCCGGGTCCGGAAGCCGCGCTCGCACTTGTGGGTGCTGCTCGGCGGATGAGCATGGCGTCAAAGTCACGCGAGGTGCGCGGGGTCGACCGGGTCGTCATTCGCGACGGCGACACCATCAGCGCATTGCTCACTCGCCTCGGAGCCCACGATTCGGTGTTGGCATGGGAAGAGCGCCGGATGCGTCGAGAGGTGAAGGCATCAGCCCACCGCCTCGCGAACTTCGACGATGCGAATCTACGACGATCCGCGCGTGCTGCCGTCGCGGCAGGCGCCCGCGTTGAGCGGGCCTTGGAGATCCTGGGCGATGATGTGCCGGACCATCTCAAGGAGGCCGGTCGGTTGCGGGTGGAGCACAAGCAAGCGAGTCTCGAGGAGCTCGGGGCGCTTGCAGATCCACCCATGACGAAGGATGCGATCGCCGGGAGGATCAGGCGCTTGCTCGCGATGGCCGATAAGAAAGCCCGCGACCTTGGAATTCCAGATACCGAAGCTGCCCTGACGCCAGAAATGCTCGCGCCGTAACCCATCTCGGCAAATGAAAACAGGCCCTAGTGCCCTGTTACATATTTTCGTTAGCGGGTAGTGTCATGCCCGAACAGTTCCTCGCAATTGTCGACACATCATCAGGAGTAAAACGTGACAGTTAAGGTCGGAATTAACGGATTTGGCCGCATCGGCCGCAACTTCTACCGAGCGGTCGCCGCGAGCGGGGCGGACATCGAAATTGTCGCCGTCAACGACCTCACCGACACCAAGACGCTGGCACACCTGCTGAAGTACGACAGCATCCTCGGACGCCTACAGGGGGAAGTCTCGTCGACCGAACACGCAATCGTTGTCGACGGCAAGGAGATTGCGGTGTTGGCGGAACGCAGCCCTGCTGATCTCGACTGGAGTAAGTACGGCGTAGAGATCGTGCTGGAGTCCACGGGCTTCTTCACGAAGGCTGAGGCAGCAAAGGCCCACGTCAGCGGGACCGTCAAGAAGGTCATCATCTCGGCCCCAGCTAGCGGAGAAGACGTCACCATCGTGATGGGCGTCAACCAGGACACCTACAACCCAGACACCGATGTCGTGATCTCAAACGCATCCTGCACGACGAACTGTCTTGCACCGATGGCGAAGGTTCTGAACGACACGTTCGGCATCGAACGCGGACTCATGACCACAATCCACGCCTACACCGGTGACCAGAAGTTGCACGATTCGCCGCACAGCGATCTTCGGCGTGCGCGTGCGGCAGCTCTGAGCATGATTCCGACGTCCACGGGTGCAGCGAAGGCAATCGGCGTGGTTCTGCCGGAACTCAAGGGCAAGCTCGATGGCTACGCGATGCGCGTACCCGTGCCAACAGGTTCGGCCACCGACCTTACGGTTCAGCTGACAAAGCCAGCTTCCATTGACGAGATCAATGCCGCGATGAAGGCTGCAGCGCAAGGCCCGTTGAAGGGAATCCTCGAATACACCGAGGCGCCAATTGTGTCGGCCGACATCGTGACCGACCCCGCCTCCTGCATCTTCGATGCGCCTCTGACCAAGGTCAACGGTGACATGGCCAAGGTGCTCGGCTGGTATGACAACGAGTGGGGCTACTCAACGCGTCTAGTCGACCTCGTGACGTTCGTCGGTGATCGTCTGTGAGTCCGGTCGTCTCGCTGTCCGATCTTGCGGTCAGCGGACGCACCGTTCTGTTGCGGGCAGACTTCAATGTTCCCCTCGACACGGACTCTGCCGGGAACCGGGTCATTACCGACGATGGACGCATCCGGGCGGCATTGCCAACGATCCAGTCGTTGACCTCCCAAGGCGCCAAGGTTGTGGTGTTGGCGCACCTCGGGCGCCCGAAGGGCATGGTTGATGAGGCGCTGTCCCTGAGGCCGGTCGCGGCGCGTTTGTCAGAACTCTTGGGTACGCCAGTTGTCATGGCAGACGATGTCTGTGGTGACTCAGCCAAGTCGGTTGTGGCAAAGCTGCGCGATGGCGAGGTTGCGCTTCTCGAAAACGTGCGCTTTGATCCGCGTGAAACCAGCAAGGATATTGCCGAACGTACTGCGCTGGCGTCTGTGTGGGCATCTCTCGGGGACTGCTTCGTTTCTGATGGCTTTGGTGTCGTACATCGTGAGCAGGCAAGCGTGACCGAGTTGCCGCAGCTCCTGCCGCATGCAGCTGGTTTGCTCGTGGCACGGGAAGCCGAGGTATTCAACACGCTGATCACGGATCCGGCACGTCCGTACACGGTAGTGCTCGGGGGTTCGAAGGTATCCGACAAGCTCGGTGTCATTGAGAATCTGATCGGCAAGGTCGATCGATTACTCATCGGTGGCGGCATGTGCTTTACGTTCCTTGTTGCGCAGGGCTATCGAGTCGGCTCCTCGCTGGTTGAGGCGGACCAAGTTGAGGTCGTCAAGGGTTTTCTTGCGGATGCTCGTGAACGAGGCGTCGACCTCGTGCTTCCCACGGATCTGGTGATTGCTGACGCCTTTGCCGCCGATGCCAACAACGAGGTCGTCTCGGTGGAGGCAGGCGTTCCGGAGGGCTGGATGGGCCTGGACATCGGTCCGGAATCTGCCGCCCGTTTCGCGCAACTCATCGAGGAGTCCGAAACGGTTGTCTGGAACGGTCCGATGGGTGTGTTCGAGATGGCGCCGTTTGCCGCAGGAACCCGCGCAGTGGGTGAGGCGTTGACGCGTGTTGACGGGATGTCGGTAGTGGGCGGAGGCGATTCTGCCGCCGCGGTGCGCCTGCTCGGAATCGACGAGACTCGGATCAGTCATATCTCAACGGGTGGCGGAGCGAGCCTTGAGTTCCTCGAAGGCCGTACGCTGCCAGGGTTAGCCGTTCTAGCAAAGAGTTGAGGACTGAGATAACCCGATGACCGATGCCACACGTTTGCCGCTCATGGCTGGCAACTGGAAGATGAACCTCAATCA
>DMNR01000097.1:5820-6278 GCA_003452655.1 Actinomycetota bacterium
CCACATTCGCTCAGTCCAGACCTTGGTCGATGGCGACAAACTCAAGATCCGTTATGGAGCGCAAGACCTTTCAGCCCATGATTCCGGCGCCTACACGGGCGAAATTTCCGGAGCGATGCTTGCCAAACTCGGGTGTACTTACGTCACAGTGGGCCATTCAGAGCGCCGCCAGTACCACGACGAGAACAACGAAGTGGTCAATCAGAAGGTTCACGCCGCTTTCCGCAGCGGGCTGATCCCGATCGTGTGTATCGGTGAAGCACTCGAGATTCGCAGAGAGGGAGGTCAGGTTGGCTTCACAATCAGTCAACTTGATGGCGCTCTTGCCGGTCTCGATGCAGACAAGGCTGCCAGCGTGGTCATCGCCTACGAGCCTGTTTGGGCAATCGGCACCGGGGAGGTAGCAACCCCGGAGGACGCTCAGGAAGTGTGCCATGCAATTCGAGCCAGGCTCGCGG
>DMNR01000015.1 GCA_003452655.1 Actinomycetota bacterium
GCTCGTTGAGCAACAACTCGCTGCCGCCCTAATCCTTGGTCGCGAGCAGGGCAAACCATCGGATTCCGGAACCATCGTCGTCACCGACGTGACGAATGGCCAAGTCTTGGCGCTGGCGTCTGCTCCGACCTACGACCCCAAGATCTGGGTCGGTGGCATCAAGGAGTCCGAATACAACGCGTTAACTGATCCCAAGCGCGGGAACCCGTTGCTCAATCGTGCAACGCAAGGGACCTATGCCCCGGCATCGACGTTCAAGGTCATCTCAACCTCAGCGGCCGTCAAGGCGGGCTACAACCCGAATAGCACCTACGCCTGCCCGTCCTCGTACAACGTCGGTGGGCAGGCGTTCAAGAACTACGAATCGCATTCGTACGGCTCGATCGATCTTGCCCGCGCGCTGTCGGTTTCGTGCGACACAGTCTTCTACAAGCTGGCGAACGAGATGTGGCTCAAGGACGGCGGATTGACTCCTTCGGGCACTCCGGCAGAAGCCATGTACACCGCCGCACGCGATTTCGGACTCGGGAAGAAGACCGGCATTGATATCCCGGGCGAAACCACCGGGCGCGTTGTGGGCAGGGAACAGAAGAAGGTCGACTACATCGAACGCAAGGATGATTTCTGCAGACGCGCAACCGAGGGATACCCCGAGGTGAAGCCAGCCGACCGCGCCGCGCTCTTGCAGTCATACGCCAAGGACTTCTGCGCCGAGGGTGACAAGTTCCGAGCCGGTGACGCGCTGAACTTTGCAATCGGCCAAGGCGACACGGTTGTGACCCCGTTGCAGATGAACATGGTCTACTCGGCGATTGCCAATGGCGGAACGTTGTGGAAGCCAACCGTGGCGAAGGCAGCTGTGACGCGCGAGGGTGAGCTGCGCAAGGAATTCGAGCCAAGCTCAAACGGCAATGTGACGGCTAGTGATTCGACGCTGTCGTTCCTGCGCAAGGCGCTCAGCCAAACGACGGTCACCGGCACTGCGTCCGGGGCGTTCCGGGGATTCCCTTTGGGTCAGGTTCCCGTCGCAGCCAAGACCGGTACCGGTGAAGTTGTTGGCAAGGCGTCAACGTCATGGTTTACATCCTTCGCTCCGGCAAACTCACCGAAGTACGCCGTCACCTGCATGGTGAGTCAGGGTGGTACTGGNNCGGTCAGGCCGCCCCCAATGGTGGTGCGGCCGTTGCGCCACCGGTCGCGACGTCACCAGCGCCGCCCGGCGGGGAGTCACCAGCTCCCGATTCACTTCCACCGGCGGAAGTGCCCCGAGGATTCGTGAACTCGCCCGGTGCCAGTGCGGGTAGGAGCTCCGGATGAGCCCCGCTGATCGCACCGATAGCCGCATTAAAACATCGGGTCCTGCCAGCTCGCAGCCCGCAAGCTCGCCCACCGCACCAGGCGAGCGCACCATCGACTTGCGCGGTGGACCTGACGACCCGAAGCTCAAGGCTCCGAACCATCCGAACGTTGTCGTGGTCACCCGCCGCCCGGCCCCAAGCGGGCGGGTCGCGAAGGTCGCCAATCGAATGCGGTCAGGAGCCACGGACTTTCGTCGCTACGACCCGGTGCTCTTCGGGTGTGCCCTGGTGCTTTCACTTCTCGGGGCAGTGCTCGTATGGTCCGCAACTCGTGGGCGACTACTTGCTGCCGACGACGACCCGAACAACTTCCTCACCCGCCACTTACTGAACATGATCATCGGGATCTCGCTGGGTTGGGTTGTTACCCGCGTTGACTACCGGACCCTGCGGGCGTATACCCCGCTCGTTTACGGCTTCGTCATCACGATGTTGCTGGTCGTATTGAGTCCGGTCGGTACAACTATCAATGGCGCAAAAGCATGGATCACCCTCCCCGCCGGATTCACTATTCAGCCCGGCGAGTTCGCCAAGATCATCGTGATTCTGGCGATGGCGATGGTGTTGTCGGAGCGAGACATTGGCCGCGATAGGCCCAGCGACGCCGACGTCCGCCAGGCGCTGATTTGGGCCGCCGCACCCGTCGCGCTCATCATGCTTCAACCCGACTTGGGAACGGTGCTGATCATCGGCACGATTGTGATCGGCATCGTGGCAGTCTCGAATGCCCGGAGCCGGTGGGTCGTTGGTCTGATTGCCGCGGCAATTGGTGCGGCGTTGTTGGCAATTGCGCTCGGGGTGCTCGATCAGTATCAGATTGACCGCCTTTTAACTTTCACGGATCCAGATCGTGATCTTCAGGGGATTGGCTACAACACCGCTCAGGCGCGAATCGCAATCGGCGGCGGGGGACTCCTCGGTCAGGGTCTCTTCAATGGGAACCAAACCCAGGGGGCGTTCGTTCCCTACCAGCAGACTGACTTCGTGTTCTCCGTCGCTGGGGAAGAGCTCGGCCTGATTGGGGCGAGCATCTTGATTGCGCTTGTAGGAGTCATTTTGTGGCGGGGGATTCAGATCGCCCGGCTGGCGCGGGATCCGTTTGGCCGACTTGTGGCCACCGGCGTCGTCACCTGGTTTGCGTTCCAGGCATTCGAGAACATCGGGATGAACCTCGGGATCATGCCCGTGACAGGAGTTCCCTTGCCGTTTGTCTCGTACGGCGGGACATCTATGTTCGCCGCCTGGATTGGCATCGGCTTACTGCAGTCCGTTCACATTCGTTCGCGCTAGCGATTGCGACCCAAATCGCGCCGCGTACTCTTGAGCGATGCACTCACAGGGAGCTTCGGTTTTCAACGAGCTCGAGCGATTACTCCCGCTGGTCAACAAACCTGTCCAGTACGTCGGCGGTGAACTCAACTCGACGGTCAAAGACTGGGACTCCACGACCGTTCGCTGGGTCCTCATGTACCCCGATGCGTACGAGGTCGGGTTGCCGAACCAGGGTGTGCAGATTCTCTACGAAGTGCTGAACGAACGCGACGACACATTGGCTGAGCGCACGTACGCAGTGTGGCCGGACCTCGAGGCGTTGATGCGCGAACATCACGTCCCGCAGTTCACCGTGGACGGGCACCGCGCGGTTGGCGACTTCGACGTGTTTGGTCTGTCCTTCTCAACTGAGCTCGGATACACGAACATGCTCACCGCGCTAGACCTCGCAGGTATCGCGCTGCATGCGGACAAGCGGGACGACGATGATCCGATCGTTATCGCCGGGGGACATGCCGCGTTCAACCCTGAACCGATCTCGCGCTTCATTGACGCTGCCGTCTTGGGGGATGGTGAGCAGGCGGCTCTGGACATCACCGACTGCATCGCCGAATTCAAGGCGGACGGATCTCCTGGTGGTCGGGCGGCTCTGCTTGGCCGTCTGGGCGAAATCGAGGGCGTCTACGTCCCCTCGTTCTACGACGTTGACTACCTGCCGGACGGTCGAATCCACCGAGTCGTGCCGAACCGTCCCGAGGCGCCGTGGCGCGTCGCCAAACGCACTGTGATGGACCTTGATGAGTGGCCCTACCCGAAAGCGCCTTTGGTTCCACTCGCCGAGACAGTTCACGAGCGCTCCTCCGTTGAGATCTTCCGCGGCTGCACCCGTGGTTGCCGGTTCTGTCAGGCAGGGATGATCACCAGGCCGGTTCGCGAACGCTCAATTGAAACTGTCGGGCAGATCATCGCCAGTGGACTTGCCAAGACAGGCTTTGACGAAGTGGGGTTGTTGAGCCTGTCGAGTGCCGATCACTCCGAGATCGGTCCGATCGCCAAGCAGTTGGCTGATCGATACGAGGGGACCAATACGTCACTCTCGCTGCCGTCCACGCGCGTGGATGCGTTCAATATCGAGCTAGCCAACGAACTCACTCGAAACGGTCGCCGATCGGGCCTGACGTTTGCCCCCGAGGGTGGCAGCGAGCGTATCCGCCGGGTCATCAACAAGACGGTGAGCAAGGAAGACCTGATCCGTACCGTCACGGCTGCTTATGGCGCTGGTTGGCGACAGGTCAAGCTGTACTTCATGTGCGGCCTGCCGACCGAGACTGACGAGGACGTGCTGGAGATTGCCGATCTCGCCCGAGAGGTCATCCGGTCAGGTCGCGAGGCGTCGGGCAGGCGCGACATCCGCTGCACGGTGTCGATTGGTGGCTTCGTTCCCAAGCCCCACACNNGGCGACAAAGAGGTCGGCAAAGCGATCGGTTTCCGCTACCACGATGGTCGCCCCGGCATCGTCGAGGGACTGTTGTCGCGTGGGGATCGCCGTACAGGCGCGGTCATCGAACAGGTATGGCGCGACGGGGCCCGGTTCGACGGTTGGAGTGAGCATTTCTCCTACGACCGGTGGATGGCAGCGGCGCAACAGGCATGGGCGGACGAACCCGTCGACGTCGACTGGTACACGACCCGCGAGCGGCAAGCCGAAGAGGTACTCGCCTGGGATCACCTGGATTCCGGCCTCGACCGTGACTGGCTGTGGGAGGACTGGCAGGACGCGCTCAATGAGACTGAGGTTGACGACTGCCGATGGACGCCGTGCTTCGACTGCGGTGTCTGCGATCAGATGGGCACAGAAATTCAGGTTGGCCCGACCGGACGTTCATTGCTCCCGCTCACGGTGGTCAACACGTGAGTCGAGTGTCACGAGATCCGGGTCGCGAGTACATCGCTCCGGTCATGAAGGTTCGCCTGCGTTACGCCAAGCGGGGCAGGTTGAGGTTCTCGAGTCATCGCGACTTCCAGCGCGCGTTCGAGCGGGCACTTCGCCGGGCGAGCGTGCCCATGGCGTACTCAGCCGGATTCCGACCCCACCCCAAGATCTCTTATGCAAACGCCGCTCCGACGGGGGTTGCCAGCGAAGCGGAGTACATCGAGATCGGACTCGCTGCTCGCTTTGACGTCGATCAACTCCGGGCCGACCTCGACGAAGCGATGCCGACTGGGCTCGACATCGTCGACGCTGTGGAGGTCCGTGAAGGCGATCTCGTGAGTCGACTTGAGGCCAGCGTGTGGCAGTTTGTGCTTCCCGAAGTCAGCCCCGAGCGGGGACAAGAAGCCGTCGACGCCGTGCTTGCCGCTGATGAAGTGACCGTCGAACGGATGATGAAATCCGGGCTGCGCCGTTTTGATGCCAGAAAAGCCATCCGAACGGCTGAGGTTTCGATAGCACCCCCAGAGCGGGGAGGGTGTGCGATACTCACGGTGGTCGTAACGCACGGCACACCGTCTGTTCGACCCGACGACGTCCTCGCCGCCCTGCGGCAAGTCGCCGACCTCGTGCCGCCAGTGCCCCCTCAGGTCACCCGGCTGGCACAGGGGCGACTCGCCGCTGATGCTCGGACAGTCAGCGATCCACTGGCGCCAGACCGCGCTGTGGCTGACTGAAAGAGCTCGCAACAGCTTGATAGACGGCTGTTCGAGGTTCGGTAGGCCGCGTCGGCACCATGCGGATTGCGCAGTTCGCACCCGCTCGTGCATGTCAACGAAGGCTTTCGCGCTGAGTGCGAGCTCAGCGCCACCGACAGGCCCCATGCGGGCGCGGCGACGACGAGGGATCCCCTTCGAGTTTCCGCGTACCCGAAAGGCCGGATCAGGAGCAGCAAATGCTCGATAACGACCAGCAAGACGAAGGCACGCCAGAATCGACCGCGACTCCACAACCAGACAAGCCCGACTCGGGCGTCGAATCAGGCACTGGCGAACAATCGGAAGCGGCGGCGCCCCGGCGTCGTCGACGGGCCGCCTCCCGCCCCGCCGGTTCTCCGCCGCCGCTGGAAGCGGCATTTGCGGCACCTGAGACCGAACCCGAGGTCGAGCAGGTGGCGGCTCCGAGCCCACCGGCGGCATCCGTTGCCACGGCGCTTGCACTGTTTCAGCCACCGCCGGATGTTCCTGCACTGCCCTCACGACCCAAGTCAGACCGGCTCCAGGCCGACTCGACTGACGACGACACGGACGATGCCGAGTCCGCAGAGGCGGACGATCTTGGCGAGGCCGACGACGATGAAGACGGTGCGCCCAAGAAGCGTCGCCGCCGTCGCGGAGGTCGTCGACGTCGTAAGCCGGGAACCGGTGAGGCCAACGAATCCGACGATGCAGAGTCAGACGACCAGGACTCGGAGGCCGGTGACGAGGCCGACGACGATGAAGACAATGGGGATGGTCAGGGTTCAACCCGCCGCCGACGTCGGCGCCGTCGTACCGCGGGCAGCGGTGAAGGTGGCGACGATGACGATCCGCCGAACACGGTCGTCCACGTTCGCCAAGGACGCAACCAGAACGCCCGCGGTGGTAATGACCGCAATGGCAATGATCAGGTCACGAGTGTCAAGGGCTCAACTCGGTTGGAGGCGAAGAAGCAGCGCCG
>DMNR01000434.1:0-252 GCA_003452655.1 Actinomycetota bacterium
TTCCAAGACGCCAATGGAGCGGCGGACGGAATTGTTGCTTCCTTCCGCACAATCGACTCGCAGGTCGAGGCGGAATCGGCGCTCGAGACTCGTGCGCGCCACGACGACCTGACTGGATTGATCAACCGTGCCGAGGTGTTCAGTCAGCTTCGCGCGAGGCTTGCCCAACAACCGCGCACAGGTAAGGAAGTCGCTGTCGCCTTCTGCGACCTTGACGGCTTCAAGGAAATCAACGACACCTACGGCCACAAG
>DMNR01000434.1:393-5466 GCA_003452655.1 Actinomycetota bacterium
TCAACGACACCTACGGCCACAAGATGGGCGACCAAGTACTCATCACGTTGGCACATGAAATCCGACGACTGCTGCGCCGAGACGATGTCGTTGCGCGGATCGGCGGCGATGAGATTCTGCTCGTTTTGAATGGTGTTCACGATCTCGATGGTGCAGTTGCTGTGGCAGAGAAGGTCAGGGCGAATTGTTCCGAGGTTCACGAATATCAAGGGGAGCAGTACGTCCCCAGAATCAGCATCGGAGTAACGGTCATGCGCTCCGGGGAGAACGTCGATGACCTCATCGCTCGTGCGGATCGTGCTATGTACTCAGTGAAGCGGATGGGTGGCAACCAGGTGGTCGGAGTCAACTAAGAGCCGACCCGGCGGTGATGCGTCGTAGCGGATCGCATCACTCAGCCGTAGTAGGCCTCAGCCCAGCCGAGATACGGGCCGTAGCCATCCAAGTGCTTCATCGTGACGAGCCCAACCTTGCCGCCGTAAGCGCCAGTTGTGAGCACCATTCCGCCTCCGGCGTAGAGCGCGATATGACGAGCCGCGTTGCCGGACCACCAGAAGACCTGCGCGCCAACTGGTGGGTTGCGATCGCCGGGATGTCCGTAGCCTGCGGCCTTGGCGCGATACCACTGGGCAATTGCCGTGCCGACGCGCCCGCCGCTCGGGTTATACGCGTCGTCAACGAAAGCGAGGCAGAGTCCGTTGTAGCTCGCACCTGAACCCACGTACTTCATTCCCCAGGCGAGCGCTGCCTTTGCATCACGTCGGGTTCCGTGGGTCTTCGCCACACCTTGAGCTGCCGTCAGTTTCGCCTGAAGCTTTTCGTAGGTCTTCTTGATCGCCCGACGCAGGGTGAGGGCTCTTGCGACTTCCTGCTTGCGCTGTTCTACCAGCGACACGATGTTGGATCGCGCAGTCGCGGCAGAGTCACGGGCAGCTTGAGCTTTGCCGGCAAGCGCCCTGATCGCGTCTGCCTTCTCCTGAGCGTCGGCGGCACGCGCGATTGCTTCATCTGCCTTGCTTTGAGCAACGTCCTCGCGGCTTGCCGCTGCCTGTTTCATGGTGTTCAGCTCAACGAGTTGCGCCGCCAACTCTGCTCGCAAGGCCGTCATCTGTTTGAACACCGTGGAGTTCCCCCGGGATACCCGAGCTAGTGCCTGGAGTTGGTCGGCGAACTGGGCAGGATCCTGTGACTCCATCAGGATCGAAAGTTCAACGCTCTCGCTTCCGGAGATGTAGCTCTGCCGAGCAAGGACAGCGATCTGGGACTTGACCGCGTCGATTCGATCCTGCGCGCGCTTGACCTGATCCTGCTGCCGGATCACAGCGGCTTGAGCTGCCTTCACGGATTCCACAGCATCCGTGTGTGCCTTCTCAGCAGCAGATTGAACCACCAGCGCCGCCGCACGAGCCTTCTCGGCTGGAGCCTGCGCGGCGACTGCGTCTACGACGGCTGCCTCCGCACGGGTAAGCGCGCTGTTCGCATCTGGAAGTTTCGCCGCAGCAGCATCCGCGGCGTCCTCGGCGGCTTGAACAGCATCTGAGGAAGCGGACAGCTGTTGCTTCGCTGCGGCAACATCGGCCTTCGTATCGGCGGGTGCAATCGCGGAAACCATGGACCGGGCAGCCGGGACCGACGCGCTACTGACGCCTGCGATCGGACCGGAAAGCGTCGCTACGGCAATTGCCCCGGCACAAACGATCACGGTGGACTTCCGCGGTAGGACGTTGAGCAGATGGCGCGAGCGTCTTGCACCCCTGCGCCGGTCCCGGTGCGTCGGGACCTTCCGAAGGCAGTTCACCCTCGCCACTATGGTCCACAGCGGGTCGATTCCGGCGAACCCGCGTGTCATGGCGTCGAGCGTGTCTTGTGTGCAGATGCTCGTCTGAACCCCGTCGCCACACAGACTCAGCAACGCCGCGAGCCCGGCCCTAGGGTGACTTGAGAAGCGACAGATTCCGGACGCGAGGACGCATTCACGAAGAGGAGGCCCACATCGTGGCGAGTATCAAGCAGGTCGTTGGCGCGATGTCGATTGGGGTCGTCGCCTTGGCAGCAACGGCAGCGTGCAGTTCGAATTCATCGTCTGACACAAGCAGCGCCACCTGGAAGATCGGTGTCGAAGCACCTCTCACCGGAGACCAGAGCAATCTTGGTCTGGGGATGTTGCAGGGTGCACAACTAGCTGCCGAGCAGCTCAATTCGGCAGGTGGAGTCCTCGGCAGGAAGATCGAGATCATCCAGATCGATGACGCCGCGAATGCCACAACCGGAGTTGCGGCGGCGAACTCGGCGATCTCCCAGGGCCTCAACGGAGTGGTCGGCCCTTACAACTCCAGCGTTGGGGCACAGACTCTGCCGCTCTATCTCAAGGCGGGAGTCGTTCCGATCCGTCTGACCTCCGACAACTCCACAGACGGCATGGGCTTCACCCTCCAACCGATGACAAGCCAGATCGCTCCGGTCACGGCAAATGCGCTGAGCAAGTTCTACAAGGCCAAGTCAGTCGGGATCATTTACGACTCAAGTCAGAACTACACGAAGTCAACCTCGGCCGCCGTCAAGGCTGACCTGGAAAAGGCAGGGGTGAAGGTCACGAGCTACCAGGCCATCACGCCGGGGCAAGGCAGCTACGCCGACACATTGCAGCAGGTATCCGCCAAGAACCCCGACATGATCTATTCGGCCGTCTATTACCCCGAAGGTGCGAAGATCGCGCAAGAGATCACCCCGAAGACCGCCGGAAACAGCAACTACCGGTGCCTACTCGACTACGCCTCCTATGACAGCGGCTACATCACCAACGCAGGGCAGGCCGCTGCTCAACGCTGCAACGTGGTGGGAGTGCCCGCGCCCACGGACTTCTCCGGATCGGCAGACAAGGTTGCGGCATTCCAGCAGCAGTTCAAGCAGCCGCCCGGAACCTGGAGTCCGTACACCTACGATTCGCTGAACTTCCTGATCGACGGCGCGAAGGCCGTGGGAAGTTTCAACTCGGCTCAATTGACCAGCCATCTGTCGACCGTCAAACAGTGGCAAGGTTGGACTGGCACCGTATCCATCGAGCCTCGCAGCGGCAATCGCGAACCTGCCACGGTCGTTGTTACCGTAGTCACTGACGGGGAGTTTCATGTCAATGCGGCGTGGGCTCAGGCAGTTGGCGCGCCGTACTAAGGGATAACTCTCGCCCCGCCGGGCTCCCGGCGCGGCCACCCGGTCATATGGTCAGCCACACTGTTACCCATGCCGACCGACATCGACGCCGACCTCGAGGCTTCAGAGGTGCCCGAAGCTGCCGCGCCCGGGCGCCATATTGGCGCCTACGTCGAGATGCTGATCTCCAGCGTCATCGGCTTGTTCGCCAGCCTGGTCTTGTCGATTGAAGCGGTGACTCTGGCAGCGAACCCTGCCGCCGTGCTGTCGTGTGACTTCAGTTCAAAGATTTCCTGCGGGGTGGTCGCCGAAACCTGGCAGGCTCAACTGTTTGGCTGGCCCAATAGTTTCCTCGGCCTGATCGCCGAGCCAGTCGTCATCACCGTGGCGGTTGCCGCGCTCGGCGGTGTTCGCTTCCCCCGATGGTTCATGCTCACGGCACAGGCGATCTACACCCTCGGCTTTGTCTTTGCCTGGTGGCTGTTTTACCAGAGCTACTTCGTGATCGGTGCGCTCTGCCCATGGTGTTTGTTGATCACTGTGACCACCACTCTGGTGTTCATGTCGATGTCGCGAGTGAACATCCTCGACGGCAACTTCGGTACTGGCATCCAGCGCGCGCTGACGCCGGCGTTGTCATGGTGGGTCGACGTGTGGCTGTCGATATTGATCATTGCTGCGTTGGCCGCTGCGGTTATCTTCCGCTACTTATAGAACGGACCGTTGGCGTTATCGACTGGTATTTCGATACTTGCGCACTGCCAACGGAGCGAAGATCGCAATCAGAACAATGCACCACACGATCGTTACCTCAATCGGATGCTGGCTGGGGAACGCCGTACCAATCGTCGGGTTCGGATTGCCAAATAGCTCCCGACACGATGCCGTCAACGTGCTGACGGGGTTCCACTCGGCTATCGGCTGCAGTATCGCGGGCAGTGACGCTGGCGGAACAAACACATTCGAAATGAATGTGAGTGGGAAGATCGTGACGAAGGTCAGTTGTTGTGCCGTTTCTGTATTTGGAACGGACAGCCCAATCCAAACCCCGATCCAGGCCATGACATAGGCAAAAGCGAGCAACAACACCACTGCGAAGATGAACTTGGCGAGCCCGTTGTTCACCCTCCACCCAACGACCAGGCCAGCGACCATTAGCACGACGAGAATCCCAGCTTGGTAGATCACGTCGGCGATGGTTCGCCCGGTCAATACTGCCGACCGTGCCATTGGCAGTGAGCGGAATCTGTCGATCAAGCCCTTGCCCATGTCGTCAGCAATGCCGATGGCCGTTGTCGCCGAGGCGAAGGCGATCGTTTGAACAAAGATTCCCGGCATCAGGAATTCCTTGTAGCTCCCCCCGTCAGGTAGCGGAATTGCCCCACCAAAGACGTAGGCGAATAGCAGCACAAACATGATTGATTGCAGGACCGCGAAGATCGCCAGTTCGGGAATGCGAGGAATTCTTTTGAGGTTGCGCCACGTGATGACAAGCGCGTCGGAAACTGGACCGGTTTCGATGACGCTCATGCGGTATCTCCATCTTCGGACGAGATCTCTTCTGCGCGGTGACCGGTGAGCTTGAGGAATACGTCATCCAGGCTCGGGCGTCGCAGCGCAATGTCTTCAACTTCTATTTCGTGGTCATCGAGAATCTGTGCCGCCGCGATCACCTTCTTCGACCCACCGCGGCTCGGGCACACGATCTTCCTTGTCCGGTGATCGAGTTCGATTTGTCCCACACTCAATGGCTCGAGTAGGGCCCCTGCTCGGGCAATTTGGTCACCATCTGCCAGCACAACCTCGACTCGCTCCCCACCGACCTGCGCCTTCAGTTCGTTGGCAGTGCCCTTTGCAATGATCGTTCCGTTGTCGACTACCGCAATTGTGTCCGCAAGTTCGTCGGCCTCCTCGAGGTACTGC
>DMNR01000434.1:5527-5777 GCA_003452655.1 Actinomycetota bacterium
CCTCCTCGAGGTACTGCGTCGTCAACAGCAGAGTCGTACCGTCACGAACCAGACCTCGGATCACATCCCACATTGCCAGTCGACTGCGCGGGTCCAGGCCAGTCGTCGGTTCATCAAGGAACAGGATTTGCGGCCGACCTATAAGTGCACCCGCTAAGTCCAAGCGCCGCCTCATGCCGCCGGAGTAAGTCTTGATGGTCCGAGACCCGGCGTCAGTCAGATTGAACTGTTCGAGCAAGTCGTCAACGCG
>DMNR01000172.1:0-228 GCA_003452655.1 Actinomycetota bacterium
GATAGCGAATGCTACTGAGCAGACTGGCCAACACTGACCGTCTGAGCCACCTCCAATATAGTCGCGCATGTAGCGGTCACGTGGGAACTCTCGCATTGGGTCGTAGGGTTCCTTGCTCGCTGGATTGAACTTATGCAGAGCTTTGAGAAGCGTGGTTTTGCCAGACTCGTTTCGTCCGACGAAGGCCGTCACGCGATCGAGGGTTATCCATCCGCTATCGTCGATATT
>DMNR01000172.1:480-3668 GCA_003452655.1 Actinomycetota bacterium
CTTTGTCTCGAGGCACTTCCGCAAACTCAAGTCATTCGCGCCCACCTCAAACCAGCTCCCGGGCTTCTGGTAGAAGTCCAGCCCCCGACCGATCTTGATGACCCAGCCGGTGTCGAGCCTGATTTCGCGGTCGTGCAGGTTCGGGTTCAGCTTCACTTCCAGTTCGACATCCAGTTCCAGCAGGCTCTGCTTCAACTCCTCCAGCTTTTCCGCGATTTCGGCGAGTTGCGTCTTGTCGTCGTAGCCGGTGATCAGCTGGATCTTCTTGACGCTACCCACCTTCAGAAGAGTCTCGCAGAAGCGCACGAAATTCTGGATCTGATGCTGCATTCGGATGTACGGGTCTTCGACGATTACCGTCTTCGCGCCTTTCAGATAGGGCGCCATGATCGACTCGTAGCTGTAACCGGTGTCTCCGTAGAGGATCGTGAAGTGCTGCTCCTTGAGTTCGGGAGGCGCGGGCACCCCCGTGATGACGGTCTGATCTTCCGTAGAGGCTTCCACCACCTTCACTTGGGCCGGCGCCGCAGTTGCCGTCGCGGCACTCTCTTTGGCTTCGCCCTCCATCTGACGCAAGCGGCGCCGTGGTGGCTGTTGCGTTGCCGCGGCATCCTTCGACTCGGGACAGAACACCACCACCTCGTCGCCATTAACCTTGAAGTAGGAGAGATCGATGCGTGCAAACTCGTCATCGGGTTTGCGCTTGTTCATCTGTTCCTTGACCCGGCGACGACACTCGGTGGCGTAGGCCACGTACTCTTCGAACTCTGCGTCGGTCGGCGTGCCACCGGGGTGGAGGATCTTCAGGAAGGCGCAGACGGTCTTCTTGATCCCTTTCTCGTCACGCCCCTCGATCGACTTGCCGAGACGGATGCGCTTGCTGACTTCTTCATACCGGTTGTTGTGCTTGAACTGGTAATGAAACGCCTCGGCCAGGTAGTCGGTGATGAAGCCATAACGGCTGGTCAGGAACTCGCTGCTGTTCTTCGGCATTTCCCAGCCCGGGATGTAGGCGGCGAAGCGGTCCATCACCGCCAGATCGAGTTCATGTGGTAGGGGCTGGAACAGGTCGTACTCGGTCGAGTTCACGACCTGGCTGATCGACAGGTCGATGTTGCCGACAAAACTCAGGCTGGCGTCGGCGATCACCTCCGCACCCCGCGAGAAGCGGCCGTTGGCCATGAAGTCCTTCATGATCTGGATGGTGTCTGGATCCCGGACCTTGATCCCCCCGACTTCGTCGAAGGCAACGGTGTCCCAATAGCCGACCAGACCCACTTTGCGACGCGCGTTGTTGTAGAACAGGGTCGCCTTGGTCGCCTGGCCGCCAGAAATCAGCGTTGCATAGGGTGAAAACTCGCTGAAAAAGTACGACTTGCCCGTGCCGCGCGGGCCGAGTTCGATGTAGTTATAGTTGGGCTCGACCAGAGCCGCCAGACGCGCGATGAAGTGCATCCGGACCCGGTGCGTCAGCTTGCCCGGCTCCAGGCCCACCGACCGCATGATGGCGTCCAGCCACTCGTCACGCGTGAAGGCGGCACGTCCCTCGGTGTAGCGCCCAAAATCGAACCTTGAGAGCTGGATCGGTCGCATTTCTTCGATGTAGAACGCGTAATCGTCCTCTTCGATGTCGTTATGCGCCACCGTCACTTCGGCCCAGATACCGCCCTCCAGCAGGCGATCGTTGTCGCGGTAGAACTTCTCGCCGATCGCGATACGCTGCGAGTTGAAGTTTTCCAGTGAGGCCCAGTGGCGCTTTTCCTTCTCGACATAGCGAACGTGCACCTTGTCGATGAAGCGGTGCTTGCCTTTGGTCGCCACCCTGGATTGGGCCGCGTTGGCTTCGTCCGGGCGCACGTAGTTGTCCTGGAGCGTCGCCAGCACGGCTTCCATGCCCGCGTCCATTTCCGCTTGGTCGTCACTGGCGCAGAAGCGCGCCAGGAGAAACTCCAGGACGAAGGTGGGAACGTTGGTACCCTTTTTGATCCGATGCAGGAGGTCCTTGCGCAGCACTTTGCCATCGAAGCTTGCATTCAGCTTCTTGTCGAGTTCGTCCATCTCGCTCATACCGTGTAGTCCGTTTCCAGGTTAAGCGCGCAGTAGCTCGCCAAGGTGGTTGGATTGAGCGCCTTGACGGTGAACTTGCCCTCGAAATCCGGGTCCATGCGCAACGCCAGTGGCTTCCGCTGACCCGGCATCAAGGTCACGGTGCGCGTGGCAGGGTTCACCTCGCCACCGGGCCGCGGTTCGCCCACCACGTTGCCCTTCTTGTCCTGGGCCTCCAGTAGAATTTCCACACTCACTTCTCGTGAAAAGAGGTCGTTGTCGAGCAGAATGACCTCAACCACAGGAACCCTGGTCGTGATGCGCTTGGCCCCATTCTTGTACGACAGCTCGACCACCACCTTGCGCAATGCAGGTTCTGTCGCCGCGCCAAGCCGACACACCAGTATTGGCACGACAGCCTCGGCCAGCGAGGCGCCGCCATGAAAATACAGATGCCCAGCGCGATACGGGGCCATGCTGCGCGGTATCGCCACCTGCGCGAAGTCGCCGCGAATGCCGACCTTGTCACTCCCAACCACCAGGCTATGGCCATCGCTCGTGCCGTTACCCAGCATCATTCGGTCATGTGCGGTAACCGGCCAATTGCCCTGGGGCTTGACGCACACATCGCCGGCTTCAGCCTGAGCGTTGAGGAAGAAGCCATGGTCAGTCACGATCACAGCCTCCTTGAAGCCCATGCCACGCAACTTGTGCAGCGCCACCCGAATCAGTTTGAGCGTGCCGGGAATCAAGCCCAACGTCGTCTCGGGGTTGCTTTCCAATTGGCTGTCGATCTCGGTTGAGCGCAACACCAGCAGGTCCACCGTTTCAGGAATCTTGGGTTTGCCGCGTACGAAGTCGTTCAACGGCATCTCTTCAAAGCGGTCGCCGAGACGCTTGCGCATCATCTCCATACGCTGGGCAACGTTGCCGACCGAAGCACCGGCCAGCTTTGGCACGATCACGCCGTTCTCAAGCGCCAAGCTCAAGTTGCTCCGCGCACCGGGGAGGAGACTCGCCATGCCCACCAAGGTGATGGTGGGAAGCTGTGCGTAGGCAGCCTGAAGCTCAACGGGCCCGTCTTCGGATAACAACTTTTCCAGTGCCACGCCCAACTCATAGCGCAGGGCATCCACCATCAA
>DMNR01000149.1:0-479 GCA_003452655.1 Actinomycetota bacterium
TTTGGGCTATCGGCCATCCGAAACGTTGGTGGCAATGTCGTCGAATCGATCATCGCGTCGCGAACGGCCAAGGGACGATTCACCGACTTCAGTGACTTCTTGCGCAAGATCGACAGCGCCGCCTGCAACAAGCGTGTTGTCGAGTCGTTGGTGAAAGCCGGGTCCTTCGATTCCCTGGGTCACACCCGCCGGGGCCTGGCACAAATCCACGCTGAGGCAGTCGATGCAATCGTTGAGACCAAGCGGGCTGAATCGATCGGCCAGTACGACCTATTCGGCGGTGCCGAAGCGGCCGAGTCGGGGCAAAGCTCAGCCTTCGGACTCGACATGGCAATTCCGGTTGGCGAGTGGGACAAGACAACGCTGCTAGCAAATGAGCGCGAAATGCTCGGCCTTTATGTGTCTGACCATCCGCTCAACGGCGTGGAAAGCACTCTGCGGGCCGCCACGGATTGCTCGATCGCTGCGATGTACACCGA
>DMNR01000149.1:610-882 GCA_003452655.1 Actinomycetota bacterium
GAGATCACCGACGGTCGGGTGGTGACGGTTGGGGGGTTGGTCACTGGCGTGGCACGTAAGGTCACGAAGCGCGGTGACACCTGGGCGATCGTCAGTCTGGAGGATCTTGATGCCTCCGTTGAGGTCATGGTTTTCCCGAAGGCATACTCCCTGATGGGTCCGTACTGTTCGCAAGATGCGGTGCTACTCGTCCGCGGCCGGGTTGATCTCAGCGACGAGAACGAGCTGAAGTTCATCGCGATGGACATCACCATTCCCGACTTAACCTCCTC
>DMNR01000149.1:1164-1444 GCA_003452655.1 Actinomycetota bacterium
AATGCGCCTCGACGATTCAAAGCGGGTGACAGTGAGCCCTTCGCTGTTCGCTGACCTCAAGGAACTACTCGGACCGTCGTGTTTGTCCGGAGTCGCCGCGGCTGATCCTGTTGGTCCATGACCGACACAAAGCCACCAGGGCTCCTGCGTTCAGGGTTGGCCGCGGCGGTCCCGGTCCTGCCCATTTGTCTCGGTTTGGGTGCTGTCATGGGCTTTGCCTGGAACCTATGGGCACCGCGTACCGAACTTTCGGTCAAGGACGGCAGCGTCGTCTACGCGC
>DMNR01000149.1:1547-4856 GCA_003452655.1 Actinomycetota bacterium
GTCGTCTACGCGCGCGTCACGGAGGCCACTGTTGGGGCCGACCTGACCTTCGCGCTGCTGGGAATCGTTTGCGGGCTACTTGTCGCGATCTTCGTCTGGCTGCGGTGGTCGTCAGGTGGCCTCGAGTTGGTGATCGTCGCGGCCATCGGGGGACTGCTCGGTTCGCTACTCGCTTGGCGGGTTGGGCTCGTCCTTGCCGGAAATAGCGCGAACTCCTCGGAAGTCAGTGCTGAAGGAAGATCCCCCGGCGTCGCGTTCCAAGGTCCGTTGGCACTCGCTTCACCTGGCGTGCTTGGGCTCTGGTCCTTGGCTAGCGTCCTTGTGTTGCTGCTGGTCTTCTGGCGGCGTGCTGCCGCCGCATCGCGACGCGTTGATGCGATTTTGGTGCAAAGCCACTATTTGGAATCACTTCAGTCGCGAGCTGGCGACTCCTGACATCGTCGAGAGTTGTCAGAGCCGCCGTGCGATAGGCGCTGTGCGGGCGTTTGTCAGGCGCAACAGATCGGTTGGCGAGAGTTCGATTGTGAAGCCCTCCTCGCCGGCGCTGATGTACACCGTCTTGAAGTCCAGGGCTGCAACGTCGATCAGCGTCGGTAGTGGTTCCTTCATGCCGATCGCGCTGATTGCCTTTTCCGGGAACCCGGTCAGTGTGGAGGCGTCCTCGGGGGATGCCTCGAGGGCTGTGGATCCACCCACCGCGGCGGACACAAGCACCTCGTCGATCACGCAGTTGACGGGTATCAGCGCGGCCGTCGGGGTGTCATCCACGATCGTGATTACGGTTCGAAACACTCGGTCGGGATCGTCGAAGGAATCTGGTGGCATCCCCCAGTCCGGGCCCGCGGCGTGTGAATGTGTGTCGTATTGGTGGATCGCGTAGGGCACGTTGTCTTGGTACAAGACCTTCGTTGCGCTGGTGTGGACCGCGGCGCTCTTCTTGACCATTTGCACACCGTAGCCCGCAATGCCCGGGCGCAGGCGATCCGGTCGGCCGTACGATGTACCCGTGATGCAAACCTTAGATCTGCGCGCCCATATTGGCGATCCGAGACGGTTCATCCCACGTGCTCAGGTTGATGTCGCATCGGCGCAGGCAGCGGTAGCGGGCCTCATCGAAGAGGTTCAGACGGGCGCAGAGCAGGCTGTGCTAGACATCGGTGAGCGTTTCGACGGCGTTCGGCCACCCACTTTGCGAGTCCCCGAAGCGGTCATCGACGAAGCGTTTGCCACCCTCGATCCGGCCGTGATTGCGAGCCTAGATGTCGCGATCAGGCGAGTTCGTGCCGTTCATGGTGACCAATTGCCGATGCCACACACGACCGAACTCGCGCCAGGCGCCAGCGTCAGCCAACGATGGGTACCGGTTGATCGCGTGGGCCTCTACGTCCCAGGCGGTCGGGCGGTGTATCCGAGCAGTGTCGTGATGAATGTCGTCCCGGCACAGTTGGCCGGTGTTCCGTCAATCGCGATTGCGTCGCCTCCCCAGAGCGATCACGGCGGTTGGCCCCACCCGACGATCTTGGCCGCTGCGCGCATGCTGGGGATCGACGAGGTGTATGCCGCTGGTGGTGCGCAGGCGATCGCCTGGTTCGCATTTGGCTCTGGCGACACCGTCGCAGCGGATAGCCCGGGCTACTGCCCGCCAGTGTCGGTGGTTACGGGTCCGGGCAACATCTATGTCACTGCGGCCAAGCGACTCCTACGAGGCGTGATCGGCATCGACTCCGAAGCAGGGCCGACAGAGATCATGGTTCTGGCAGATGATTCAGCTGACCCCGTTCACGTTGCGGCGGATCTGATTAGTCAGGCAGAGCACGACGTTATTGCGGCGTCGATACTTGTGACGGACAGCGATTCGCTCGCCGCCGAAGTCGAGAAGGTGCTGGCCCCGATGGTTGCGGCCACGAAACACTCTGAGCGTATCGGCCAGGCGTTGTCTGGAAGTCAAAGCGCGATCGTGCTGGTGCGAGACGTCGCTCAGGGCCTCGAGGTGGTGAACTCTTATGGCGCCGAGCATCTCGAGATTCAAACCCGGGATGCTGCCGTTGTCGCCAGTCGAGTCAGAAACGCCGGGGCGATCTTCGTCGGGCCGTGGTCACCAGTCTCACTTGGCGACTACTGTGCTGGGTCGAATCACGTCCTTCCCACGGGTGGGTGCGCCTGCTATTCATCGGGACTCTCAGTTCACAGCTTCCTGCGGTCCATTCAGGTCATCGACTACAGCGAAGATGCGCTTGCACAGGTCGCCGATGACGTCTTAGTCCTCTCGCGAGCAGAAGATCTTCCGGCGCATGGCGAAGCGGTGGCAGTTCGGATGGCCAACAACGAGGTCAGCACGTGACCGACACGGTGTCAGCGGACGATCTTCCGATTCGTCCCGAACTTGTGGGTGTGTCGGCCTACGGTGCACCTCAGCTCGACGTGCCGGTGCGCCTGAACACCAACGAGAACCCACATGCACCGTCGGACGAAGTGGTGGCTGCAATCGTCGCCTCGATCGCCACTGAGGTCAGTGGGCTGCAGCGATACCCCGATCGTGACGCGCTGTTGTTGCGCGGCGACCTCGCGGCCTATGTCACCTCTGCGACCGGCGTGGACGTGGGCACCGACAACGTGTGGGCGGCGAACGGAAGCAACGAAATCCTGCAGCAGTTGCTGCAGACCTTTGGTGGACCCGATCGAACGGCTTTGGGGTTCGAACCGAGCTATTCAATGCACGCGCTCATATCCCGGGGAACCGGAACCGCGTTCACCTCGGTTGCACGTGACGCCAAGTTCGCGATCGACGTCGCTGCCGCCTGCGATGCGATCGATCGGGTGAAGCCGTCGGTGGTATTTGTCTGTTCGCCAAACAATCCGACCGGCACAGCCGTCGACCTCGACGTCATCAACCGGCTCTATGAACAATTGCTTGCCACCGATACTGGCGTGCTGATCGTTGATGAGGCCTATGCAGAGTTCAGCAGGCGGCCAAGCGCCATCACGTTGCTTCCTGGTCGCCAGCGGCTCATCGTGACTCGGACCATGAGTAAGGCTTTCGCTTTCGCCGGTGCGCGCGTCGGGTACTTCGTCGGCGACCCGGCTGTTGTCGAGGCAGTTATGCGAGTCCGTTTGCCGTACCACTTGTCGGCAATCACTCAGGCGGCAGCACGAGGAGCGTTGGCGCAGTCGACACAATTGCTGGCAGCTGTCGATGACCTGAAATTTCAACGCGACCGCATCGTCGTCGGTTGCCGTGAGCTTGGATTGCTGGTTGCCGATAGCGACGCAAACTTCGTATTGTTTGGGGGCTTCACGGACCAGGCCGCG
>DMNR01000149.1:4952-8125 GCA_003452655.1 Actinomycetota bacterium
TGCGCGTCACGGCCGGAACCCCAGACGAGACTTCAGCGTTTCTTTCGGCACTCACAACCATTGCTCAGGAACCGGGCGTTGTAACCACAGCGACCGCTGTCGGACAGGAGTCCACATGAGCCGCACTGCGCGGATCGAACGCACCACCAAGGAAAGTGACGTTCTTGTCGAGCTCAACCTCGACGGAACCGGCCAGGTAGATGTCTCGACCGGTGTTCCCTTTTACGACCACATGCTCAGCCAGCTGGGAAAGCACGGCGGGCTCGACCTTCTGGTTTCGACCAAGGGCGACCTTGAGGTGGACGCGCATCACACGGTAGAAGACACGGCTCTGGCATTCGGGGCAGCGTTGCGCGAGGCGCTTGGTGACAAGGCAGGTATCCGTCGGTTCGGTGATTCCCTTGTCCCGCTGGACGAGGCGTTGGTTCAGAGCGCGGTTGACCTGTCCGGACGCCCGTACCTCGTCCACGAAGAGCCGGAAATCATCGAACTGATCGGAACCTACGACACGACGCTGACGCGCCACATTTGGGAGTCAATTGTCGCCTCCGCCCAGATTTGCCTGCACGTGCGCGTGATTACTGGGCGGAATGCCCACCACATTGTTGAAGCTCAATTTAAGTCCGTCGCCCGCGCATTGCGTGACGCGGTAGCGCTCGACGCTCGAGTGGTGGGAGTGCCGTCAACAAAGGGGACGTTGTCCACATGACAAGTTGGTGGCCAATCGTGATGCTTGGCCTGACGGGCTTCTTCATCGGTGGCGTGATCGCCTTCACCCGAGCGAAGATTCCGGTCCTGGCGATCGGGATGGGAATCGCTGCGGTGCTCTCGGGAGCCGCTGCCTGGGCTTGGTGGCAATGAGTGCTCCAAAGATCGTGGTTCTCGACTATGGATCTGGGAACCTGCGCTCTGCCCAGCGCGCGCTCGAGCGGGTGGGAGCAGACGTCGTTGTTACCGCCGACCGCGATGCGGCCTTAAGCGCAGATGGCCTGGTCGTGCCGGGCGTGGGTGCCTACGCGGCGTGTATGCAGGGGCTACGTGCCGTGGATGGCCCAAAGATCATCGACCTTCGGCTGGCCGGGGGTCGGCCTGTCTTGGGAATCTGCGTCGGAATGCAGATTCTTTTTGATCACGGGGTGGAGCATGGAGTCGACACCGCAGGCTGCGGCCAATGGCCAGGGGTCGTTGACCAACTCGAGGCCCCAGTGTTGCCGCACATGGGCTGGAACACCGTTGATGTAGCCGCAGGTTCCTCCCTGTTCGAAGGAATTGCGAAGCAGCGGTTCTACTTCGTTCACTCATATGCCGCGCGAACCTGGGAACTCGACACCTCAGCGGGAGCCACGGCAGAGCCACTATTGACCTGGGCCACCCACGGGCAGCCCTTTCTTGCCGCAATTGAGAATGGACCGCTTTCCGCGACTCAATTTCACCCTGAGAAGTCCGGCGATGCCGGTTTGGCACTGCTGGGCAACTGGCTCAACATGCTGTCGTGAGCATTTGCGCAGGTCGAGGGTCTCCGGCAACCGGGCGTAGGTGCTCAGGCGCGCGATTGCCACGATGAGTAGGGTCTACCTGTGACTTTGGAACTTCTGCCCGCCGTTGATGTTCAAGATGGCCAAGCCGTCCGACTCGTTCAGGGTGAAGCTGGATCGGAAACCGCATACGGGGACCCGCTGGCTGCAGCCCTCAATTGGCAGGAACAAGGGGCGAACTGGGTTCACCTGGTCGACCTCGACGCGGCATTTGGCCGGGGGAGTAACCACCAGTTGTTGGCTGATGTTGTTGGCCGCCTGGACATTGACGTCGAACTATCTGGCGGTATTCGCGACAACGACACTCTAGAGGCAGCGCTGGCGACCGGCTGTCGACGAATCAACATCGGAACGGCAGCGCTGGAGAACCCTGACTGGTGCGCCCGCGTTATCGCCGAGCACGGCGACAAGGTCGCAATTGGCCTCGACGTGCGGGGGACCACTCTTGCGGCGCGTGGCTGGACCCAGGATGGTGGCGAACTGTTCGCCACCATCGAACGCCTCAATGGCGAAGGGTGCGCGCGCTACGTAGTGACCGACGTCGCGAAGGATGGCACTCTGCAAGGCCCGAACATCCACCTCCTTCACCAGGTCTGCAAGGCGACGGATCGGCCGATTGTCGCCAGCGGCGGCGTGTCCTCACTTGAAGATATCCACGCGGTCGCCGAACTTGTGCCGCACGGTGTCGAGGGTTTGATCATCGGGAAGGCGCTGTACGCGGGTGCATTCACACTTCCTGAAGCGTTGGCGGCAGTCGCGCCGCACATCGACTTCATGAACCCGCAGTTCAGCGAGCCTGAAGACCAGTCGTAGTAGGGGTCCGTCTCATGTCGTTAGCCGTTCGCGTCATCCCCTGTCTTGATGTCGACAATGGCCGCGTGGTCAAGGGCGTGAATTTCGTGGACCTTCGCGATGCCGGCGACCCGGTTGAACTCGCGCGCGCGTACGACGCAGCTGGCGCTGATGAGCTTGTGTTTCTCGACATCACGGCCTCCAGTGGCGACCGCCAAACCACGTATGACGTGGTTTCTCGAACTGCCGACCAGGTATTCATCCCGTTGACCGTTGGCGGGGGCGTTCGCACCGTTGGTGACATTGATCGCCTGCTGCGCGCCGGTGCAGACAAGGCCGGAGTCAATACAGCTGCTATCTCCCGTCCGGAATTTCTTACCGAAGCGGCCAATCGCTTCGGTTCCCAATGTGTAGTCCTATCCGTGGATGCGCGACGAGTTCAGGCGGGCACTGTCACCGCATCAGGGTTTGAGGTGACCACCCACGGTGGTCGCGTCGGGACTGGAATTGATGCCGTGGCCTGGGCTGCCGAGGGCGCTGCCCGCGGCGCAGGCGAGATTCTGTTGAACTCGATGGATGCCGACGGAACGAAGGACGGCTTTGACACCGAACTCATTGCGCTCGTGCGCCGTGAGGTATCGGTGCCAGTCATTGCCAGTGGCGGAGCTGGGAAGCTTGCGGATTTTGCTCCTGCCGTCGCGGCAGGAGCTGATGCGGTGCTGGCAGCCAGCGTGTTCCACTTTGGAATCCTCGGGATCGACCAAGTGAAGACTGAGTTGGCTCAGGCCGGCTACCCCGTACGCCTTTAAAGCCTGTCGCATAAGTCTTGTTGCGACTGCACCCTTC
>DMNR01000057.1 GCA_003452655.1 Actinomycetota bacterium
GGGCGTGTCAAATGGTTTGTGTAAGGGGAGGTGTTCCTTACTGAAAGCGGTGACACTGTGAACGTGATTGATAAGCAGGAACGTGAAGATCGTCGACGTGCCCAGCGTGAAGGTGCTGATGCGCTGGAGGCTTCTGGGGCTTTGGATGAGCTGTTTGCCCAGATCGATGCCGGGCAGGTCGAGTTCGATGGCAAGGATGGCCTGATCCAGCAGTTGATCAAGGTTGGGCTTGAGCGTGGTCTTCGAGCAGAACTGACCGAGCACGTGGGCTATGAACAAGGCGATCCGGAAGCGGGGTTGCATCCGAACTCTCGTAACGGCTCGTTTGGGAAGACGGTCGCCACGAGTGTTGGTGACGTCGAGTTAGCGATCCCTCGTGACCGCAATGGCACGTTCACCCCTCGCCTTGTCCCGACGGGGACACGCCGGGTTGGCGGCCTGGACGACATGATTGTGTCGTTGTATGCCGGAGGCATGACGGTGCGCGATATCGAACATCATCTGGTGTCAACGATCGGTACTGAGATCAGCCGCGAAACGATCTCGAAGATCACTGACGAGGTCGCTGACGAGGTGCTGACCTGGCAGCAGCGCCCGCTGGAAGCCTTCTATCCGGTGATCTACCTTGATGCTCTCGTGGTGAAAGTCCGTGACGGGGCGCACGTGCGTAACAAGGCAGCCCATATCGCGGTCGGTGTCGACATGGACGGCATCAAACATGTCCTAGGTATCTGGGTTCAAGCCAACGAAGGCGCCAAATTTTGGGCTGGCGTCTGTGCGCAGTTGGCCAATCGCGGTGTCGCTGATGTGCTGATCGTGTGCTGCGACGGGCTCACTGGCTTCCCTGAAGCGATCGAGGCGACGTGGCCGCAATCAACGGTTCAAACGTGTGTCGTTCATCTGATCCGGGCATCGATGCGGTTCGTGGCCTACGGCCAACGCAAAGCCGTCGCAGCCGCCTTGAAACCGATCTACCAAGCCGCCGACGAGACCGCGGCTCTGGCAGCGTTAGACGAGTTCGAGGTATCAGAGCTCGGGCAGAAGAACCCGAACACGGTTCGAGTGTTCAGAGATGCCTGGGAACGGTTCACCCCGTTCCTGGCGTTCCCGCCGATGTTGCGCCGGGTGATCTACACGACCAACGCGATCGAATCGTTGAACTTCCAGCTGAGGAAGATCATCAAAAATCGTGGCCACTTCCCCAGCGAGGACGCCGTCGTGAAACTGCTGTGGCTGGCGATATGCAACATCGAAGACAAACGCGCACGAGAACGAGCGAAAGAACGAGGCCGCAAAAGCGGATCGAAACGCACCGCCGAAGGCAGACTCGTGGAAGGCCAGATGACCACCAACTGGAACCAAGCCCTCGCCCAACTAGCGCTGGCCTACCCCGACCGAATCAACCCCTACCTCTAAAACCGAAGACCATCCCTTACACACACAACTTGACAGGCTCCTGCGGCACGCTAGTGCTTCCCAGCAGGTTGCTAAACCTTGCTGCTTCGCCGCTTCTCTCGAGCCCGCATGAGAAGACCGATTGCGGCTAGGGCGACGCACACCATGATTGTTGCCTCCACCCAGAAGAACACCAAGATGTCGATCCACGAACCGATGGGCGGATCACCCGGCAAAAACCCGCGGATCGGTAATAGCGCAAACAACATAGCGGTGATCCACGAAGCAACATTCAGCTCAAGGCGCATCCTGCCCGTGGCAGTACTCTGCACAACCAGCACGGCAATGACTGCCAGCGCAACCATGAGCACCAGCATCAACGCAGCGACCGTCTTGGTGGAACCAGATCGCGAGATAACTGCAGTCGTCGTCACCTCTGAGGCGGAATCTTGTGTGACCTGCACCTCGGCCAAGTTCCAGCCCGGCACTTGGAAAAACACCGATGTCTGGGTTGGGACCTCAGTTCCTCGGCCCAACACAGGATTGGCTGTTGTCCGTGCACTGAATCCAACCTGATAGGTGTCAATCGGGTACTGCTGGACTATTCCTGGGGTGGGGATCGTCACCGCAACCGGGCTCGGGATCTGGCCCGCGGCATAATCCAGTGAGTTCTTGGTCAATGCGGGAAACAGTTCGAGGCGCAGTGGCACCTTGCTCTTTCCTGAACTGTCCAGAAGTTCGGGCGATAAGAACATCAGGACGTCGCCACTCGTGGAACGGGCGTCCGGATCAACCTTCGTGGGAGCGAACACAACCGCGACGCCGCCCTTGGGAGGTGTCGGTGGCGAGAATGTCTGATCGAACCCGGTTCGGTAGAAAACAATGACCGCGATGTAACCGAGGGCAAAAACAACTACCAGGATCGCGGCAACTATGCGGCGGATGCGGCTATTGTCCGAGGCCGGAGTTTTCACGTCCGATTTGTCGGTCCGGCGCTCAGCCACGAATACGGCTCCTGGGTCGTCATGAGTTGGGTCGCGACTCTACTCAAGTCACACCATGGCCTCCACTTGGACGACCTCAACGCTCGCCTGAGTGCGCTCCTCAAGCACAAATCAGGCGAGCGCACCCATGCCCGCCAATCGTTCAGGCCAGCATTGCAACGGCGATGATCACCACGACCAGAACGGCAAACGCGATCGCGAAAGCCAATCCGATGTTCGCGCCGCGACTCAAAGGTTTCTTGACCTTGACGCCCTGTGGGGGTGATCCCACCAGTGGTACAAGGTAGTCGTACCACTGGGTTGCCAGACTGTTCGATTGAAACTCGCCGACGATGTTTCCCATCAAGACACCCTCGGGAGCGAGCGAAATCCGGTGACGTTTGTCCCCGTCCCAGAACTCAAGTGTCCGATTCATTTCCGCCAACCCGACACTGTGCAACTGTGAAATCGGCGCGTCCACAAGGACTTCGCCATTGTCGGCAACAAAGGTCAAACGATCCATCGCAAGGCCCGACGTTGCCTTCAGCAAACCCGGCCGAACACCGAGTGCTGTCATGTTCGTGCGGTAGTTCCCTCTTGTCTCATATGCACCTGTGAGGCCGGTACTCGCCGACTCTTGGCTCATGCCTCAATTCTCCTCCTGCGATACTTCGCGGCCG
>DMNR01000247.1 GCA_003452655.1 Actinomycetota bacterium
CCGGCCAGCGGACCTGCTCCTTCGGAGGTCAGCTGATGTATGGATGGATCTGGCGCAAACTGCCGGGGGGGAACGCTGCCAAGGCTGCGCAAATCATCGGGATCCTCGTGGTCGTGATCGCGCTATTGTTCCTCTGGGTATTCCCGTGGATCACAAGCCACCTGCCTATCGATCAAGTGACGGTCTGAGCAAGCGACTGTTGAGAGGATGTGACGTTCGTTGTCGGCTCGAATTCTGGTCGTAGATAACTACGACAGCTTCGTGTTCAACCTGGTGCAGTACTTGCAGCAGNNACAACTACGACTCGTTCGTCTACACGATCGTCGGCTACTTGCGCCAGATGGGTGCGCTCACCACGGTGGTGCGCAACGACGCCGTCGACCTCACCGTCATCCCGCAGTACGACGGGGTGCTTGTATCGCCTGGGCCAGGTACGCCGGCCGACGCCGGCTCGTCGATGGACGTCATCAGGGCGTGCGCGGCGGCGGGCGTCCCGATGCTTGGGATTTGCCTTGGCCACCAGGCGCTCGCCGAGGTCTTTGGCGCGGTCGTGTCTCACGCTCCCGAGCTGATGCACGGCAAGACGTCGCTCGTTTCGCACGAGGGCGAGTCCGTGCTTGCAGGATTGCCTACGCCCTTCACCGCGACGCGGTATCACTCGCTGGCCGTTGAAGAGGAAACCGTTCCGGTCGAGCTGGAAATCACAGCCCGAACTGAATCCGGGGTAGTGATGGCCCTGCGCCACCGTGAATTGTCGATCGAGGGAGTGCAATTCCATCCCGAGTCAGTACTGACCGAGCATGGCTACCAACTGCTGGCGAACTGGCTGGTCAATTGCGGCGACCCGCAGGCGCGCGAGCGCAGCGTCGGACTCGAACCAGTTGTCACCCATGCCTGAGCGCACCCCGGTGGGCGCTTCCGGTGGCGGTTTCGACTCGGTTCCGCCTTTTCGAATCTTGACTGTCTGCACCATGAACATCTGTCGATCGCCAGCACTTGAGGTGACCTTGGAGGATGCGGTCGTGGGATGTGCAGACTGGGCTCCTGGTTCCGTCATCGTTGCAAGCGCGGGAACTCATGCGAGCCCCGGAGCCCCGAGCTGTGACATCTCGTTGGCTCACGTTGGGCGCGCATCCAGGGAACAGACCGCCCGGCAGTTAACAGGCGAGATGTTGGCCGACGCCGACCTCGTCATTACTGCCGAGCGCAAGCATGCTGATGCCGTCGCTTCGATTAGTACGGAGTTCGGGCGCCGGTGCTTCCCGGCTCGCGTCGCAGCTCGACTCGCGACGTGGGTAGTCACCGAAGGAAGCCTCGACGTCGCGGTCCGTAAGGCTGCCGGTGAAGTCATCGAACCTGACTTCGCGAGCCCACAGACTCTGGCGGACCCGCTGCCGGTTGGCGACCTCGCGCGTTTGCGCTGGCTGGTGGCAGAGATGGACGGAAGCCGTGGCCTCGCGCCGACTCCCCCTGCCGGGAATCTTCCTTACGGAGTGGAGGACATCCCCGATCCGCACGTGCTGGGATTCAACCTGCACGAAATGAGTGCAGAGATGATTCTGGCCGCGGTTGCAGAGGTTTGCGCTGCTGCAGCCACAGTGCTCGCCGCTACTCCGGAGTGACAACTCCACTATCGGAGCCATTGTCCGGCACGACTGCCTGTGGGTCATTCGCCCGCGGCGGGGATTGAACGTTCGAACGCGCGACCGTAATCGTTACCGTGGAGCCCTTCTTGGCCTTGTTGTTGGCAACTGGTGACTGGGCCAAGACCGTTCCGTCGGGCTGGCTGCTCTGTTGATCGACGACCTGCACGTTGAACCCAGCGTTCTGAAGCGTCGCCTGAGCCTGTGCTTCGGACTGGTTCACCACATTCGGGACCGACACCATGCCGTTCGAGACGGTGATGTTCACCTTCGTTCCGGCATTGACCGTCGTCCCAGAGGTCGGTGACTGCGACAGCACCATCCCCTCGGGCTGGTCAGAGTCCTTCTGTGTAACTGTGCCCAGCACCAGCTGGACCTCGGTTAGCGCAACTCGCGCATCATCGCTGCTTGGCAGCCCTGTGAGAGTCGGGACTTGGACTTGCGCACGCCCGGCGGACACCGACACTGACACCGACTGGCCCTTGGCCAGTTGGCTTCCTGCAGCCGGGTTCTGGGTCAGGATCTGGCCCTTTGGCTGATCCGATGCTGCCGGAGTCTGTTCTCCCAAAGTGAGACCTTGGGCAGTCAACGCCTGTTCCGCGGTCTGGACCGTCTTGCCAACGAGAGCTGGCACTGTGACTTGTTCGCCCGTAGATCCGCCGAAGAGCACTCGACCGAGGAATAGGGCGGAGCCAGCGACGATGAGGATGAGCGCCGCGATTCCAACCCATACCCACGGGCTGCGCTTGCTGTCCGGCTCGACGGGTGGCGGTCCGGCGACAGGAATACCTGCCGTTGGGAATCGCTGGGTCGCATCGCCTGCAGCTGCCGCACCAAGCGCGGCGCCTCCAAGAGCTCCGGCAGCGACGCCTGCCGCGACCCCGCCGACCGCCGGTGGGATTGCCGTCGTGACTGGCATCCCAGCGATCGCACGTTCGACGTCAGAACGGAAGTCGGCGGCTGTCTGGTACCGGTCATCGGGACTCTTAGCCAGTGACTTCATCACGAGGGCATCGAGGGCGGGCGGAACTGCTGGGTCCACCTGCGAAGGTGGCAGCGGATTCTCGCTGACATGTTGGTACGCGACTGAAACCGGCGAATCTCCAGTGAATGGTGGGCGACCCGTGAGCAATTCGTACAGCAGGCACCCGGTGGAGTAGAGGTCCGAACGCGCATCAACAACCTCGCCGCGCGCTTGCTCGGGAGACAGATACTGAGCGGTCCCCATCACTGCGCTGGCCGCAGTCATGGTGGCCGACGCATCGGCGAGGGCACGGGCAATACCGAAGTCCATAACCTTCACGTCACCCGTGCGAGTCAGCATGACGTTGGCTGGCTTGATGTCGCGGTGAACGATGCCGTGACGGTGCGAGTAGTCGAGGGCGGCGAGGACTCCGGCAGTGATCTCCAACGCCCGCTCGGGGAGCAGGCGCCGTCCACTGGCGAGGAGCTGGCGCAAAGTCTGACCGTCGACGTATTCCATGACGATGTAGGGAACGACGACCGATGCCGACTCGTCACCGAGGATGTCCTCGCCGGTGTCGTAGACGGCGACAATGTTCGGGTGGTTTAGCGAGGCAGCAGACTGAGCTTCACGACGGAATCGTGACTGGAACGCGGGATCCTTCGCGAGGTCCGGGCGCAGAATCTTGACGGCAACGCGTCGGCCGAGCCGAAGGTCGCGGCCTTCGAGGACCTCGGCCATACCGCCACGGCCAAGAGGCTCACCGAGTTCGTATCGGTCGCCGAGTCGACGCGTTTCGCTCACAACTGCTCCTTTTCGTCAGACTCCATGATGCCTGCCGATCGTCATTGATTGTTAAGAACCGCTTCGATCACGCTCTTGGCGATTGGTGCACCGAGGCCGTTGCCACTGATCTCGGACTTTCCTCCAGCATTTTCGATACAGACAGCAACAGCTACCTTCGGATTGTCCGCTGGCGCAACCGCAACGAACCAAGCCACCGCCGGACGTCCAGGTCCTGTTTCGGCCGTACCGGTCTTGCCACCGACCTTGATTCCACCGATCTGAGCGTTCGATCCAGTGCCATTCTCCACGACATCGACCATCATGTTCAGTTCGGCTTTGGCATTAGTGGGACTCATCGCAGTCGCGAACTGCGAAGGAGAGGCCGTCTGGACGATCTGAAGATCGGCTCCGCGAATCTCCTTCACGAGGTAGGGATTCATTGTGATCCCGTTGTTGCCGATGGCAGCACCGACCATTGCCATCTGCAAGGTGGTAGCAGTCACGTCGAACTGGCCGATTGCACTCATCGCGGTTTGAGCGGCATCTAACCCCGTGGGGTACTTGCTGGCCGCAGACCGCATTGGCACGGTGAAGCTCTTGTTGAACCCGAACTTCTCGGCCTGCGCTCTGATTGCATCTTGCCCGAGCTGGTTCCCCAACCAGGCGAATGCACTGTTGCAACTGACTGCCAGCGCATTCGTCAGGGTGGTCTTTCCGCCGGGCCCGCATGCGGTGCCCTGCCAGTTCTTGAGGTTCACACTCGTTTGGGGCAGCCGGTAGGACGCCGGTCCGGGAACGATCGTGCTGGGCGTGAATCGACCGGACTCAAGGGCTGCGGCTGTGGTTACAAGTTTGAAAGTGGAACCGGGCGGCGGGGTGGAGACCAGTGGCCGGTTCAGTAGTGGCTTGTTCGGGTCAGCCTCGAGCTTCTCGTACGCCTTCTGGCTTGCCTGGAGGTCATGCGTAGACAGCAAGTTCGGATCGTAGGACGGCGCTGACGCCATAGCCAAAATTGCGCCGGTAGACGGATCCAACGCCGTGACGCTGCCGACCTTGCCACCTAGTCCGCTGTAGGCCGCCTTCTGCGCGGCTTCGTTGAGCGTGAGCCCGACGGCACCGCCCTTGGAGTCGCGCCCGCTCAGTAGTTGCTGCAGTCGGTCAACGAGGAATAGGTCGCTGGTGCCGGAGAGGACGTCGTTCTCGGTGCGCTCGATTCCGGTGGCTCCATAGAGGGCGGAGTAGAAGCCTGTTGCCGGTGCGTAGAGCGGGCCGGCCGAGTAGCGCCGAAGGTACTTGTACTGGTCGTTCGTGGGAATCGACCGCGCGACTGGATCGCTGCCAACGAGGATTGGCCCACGCTCGCGGTCATATTCCTCAAGCACCGTGCGCTGGTTGCCGGGCCGATCACGGGTTTCGTTTGCCAGGAAAACCTGCTGAATATTGATGTTGATCATCAACGCAATAACGAGCAGCCCGAGGATTAGTCCGACTCGGCGGATCGCATGATTCATCCGAGACCGCCCGTTGGGTCGATGGTCCCGTCAGGCAGCGGACGGCGTGCGCGATCGGAAATGCGCATGAGCAGAGCGATCATCATCCAGTTCGCCACGAGCGCCGATCCCCCGTAGGAGAGGAACGGCGTGGTGAGTCCGGTGAGAGGAATCAGCCGAGTCACGCCCCCAATGACGACAAACAGTTGCAGGCCGATGACCGTCGCGAAGCCGACCGCCAGGAGTTTGCCGAACGGGTCGCGAACCGCAATCGCCGTTCGCAGGCCACGCTCGATAATGATCCCGTAGACGGTGAGGATCGCCATTAGGCCGGTGACACCGAGCTCCTCGCCAAGCGCCGCGGTGATGAAGTCGGTTTTCGCAAACGGAACAAACTGCGGGTATCCCTGGCCCCATCCCGTTCCGAGCATGCCGCCGTTTGCCAACCCGAACAGAGATTGGGCGATCTGATAACCCTGATCGTTGGCGTAGGTCCAGGTATCGAGCCAGACTTCAACGCGAAGCCGAACGTGCCCGAAGGCCAGGTAACCCAGAACTGCCCCGACGATGAAGAGGATCGCGCCGATCACTAGCCAACTGCGCCGCTGCGTCGCGACGTACAGCAAAACGACGAACAGGCCGAAGAACATCAGTGCAGTACCGAGGTCTCGTTGGAATACGAGCACGGCCATGCTGACGCCCCAGGCGACCAGGATCGGACCTAGGTCGCGCCCACGTGGAATTCCCAGGCCGAGGACCTTGCGCCGAACCAACGCGAGTGAATCGCGAGTGACCACCAAGTAGCCGGCGAAGAAGATCGTCAACATGATCTTCGCCAGTTCAGAAGGCTGGAACGACAGCGGCCCGAGGCGGATCCAGAGGTTTGCACCGTTGACTGTTGTGCCGAGGCCGGGAATCAGTGGCGAGAGTAAGAGCAGCACACCAAGAACCATTGCAGTGTAGGTGTACTTCTGGAGTCTCCGATGATCATGGACGAAGAAGAGAATGGCCACGAATAGCACGAGGGCAAGCGCAGTCCACGTCAATTGCGGAACGACGTCGGGGCTCGGCGTCCCGATCTCCTGCCGCGCCGCGCGTTCTTCATCAGCCAGATCAAGCCGATGGATCATGGCTAGACCGAGGAGATTAAGCAACGCGGCCGCCGGCAACAAGAAGGGATCGGCATAGGGCGCGAGATATCGAACCGCAAGGTGTGCGCCGCCGAGCAAGACGATGAATACACCGCCGACTGCCAAGAACTCTGCCGGAAGCTCGCCGAGCATCGCGAGATCGACATTGGCGTACGCGAACATTCCGATAACTAGTGCAAGTCCGAGTAAACCCAGCTCAAGGTTTCGCCTGTTCGGAACGTGGACCGCTGA
>DMNR01000082.1:0-209 GCA_003452655.1 Actinomycetota bacterium
GTGCACCTTTGCACTGCGCTCAAGTGCACCCCTGGCAGAGGCGAGATGTCCGATTCGCGTGAAATGCGAAGGATGTTCGACGTAAGTCACACCTAAGTAGGTTGCCGCTGGTGACGGCCGCTGCGCATGGTGGATGGAAGTTATCTATCCGGGGGAAGTATGCGAAGCCAAACAGTTCTAGTCCTCACTGCGCTTGCAGCGGGACTCGT
>DMNR01000082.1:432-10173 GCA_003452655.1 Actinomycetota bacterium
TCGCTCACCCCCGCGCCGGCGGTATTCGTCGGATCCAATGCGCCGTTCGCGACGCCGTTTCTCGCCGCCGTGCAACCAGCCGTGCCCGCACCAATTCCGCCGCCAGTCGGTCCGCCGCCCGTCGGGATCGAAACGGGGCCAAGCCCGTGGACGGGCGAGAAGTTGACGAGTCCAAGAGGTGGCAAGTTCCCGAAGCGAATCCTTCGATGGGCGAACATCGTGGTTGCTGTCATGGACGAGCAGAAGATCCCGCGCAAGTACCTTCCAGGAATTCTCGCCCAGATTCAGCAGGAGTCAGACGGCAATCCGAAACTCGTCAACACCTACGACAGCAACGCCGCCGCGGGCGACCCGTCCAAGGGTCTGTTGCAGGTCATCGGGGATACCTATCAAACGCACGCAAAGCCTGGCTTCAAGAATCTGAAGTTCCAGACTGTGCCCTACACAAACATTTGGGCCGCGTTGCACTACGTCAAGAAGAGCTACGGCATGGACAAGTTCGCGAGCTGGAATGCAGGCTCGAACTCCGCCTACTAGTTCAGATTGAAGCCTGCACGAAGGTCGTTCGCGGTTGCAGCTCCGCCGAGCAGGCCGAGTCCGAGCATCTCTTCGGTCGCACGCAGAGTCGAGTAGTGCGTCAGGCGGGTGGCGTCCCGAGCCGAAGTTGGTGTGCTAGGCGACAGCACAAACATACTCACGTTGGTCTCAACGTCGCCGCTGCCATTGCCTTCGTCGAAGAAGACGAACACGGCCGTCTTTCCTGCCCGATATTCAGCGGAGTCGAGAACCTTGGGTAGATAGCTCTTGACCCAGTCGTCAGCGGTTCCGATGCTGACATCGTGTCCGTTGTGGCTGTTGTCCGGAACGATGAGCGTGAACTTGGCCGAAAGGTCGGGCTTCGAAGGCAACGGAATGTCTCGACTTTCGCAGGCACAGCCCAGGTTGGTGTAGTAGGTCGCGGGGTTGTGGCGAGCCACGTAGGCGCCTGAATTCTGCTTGAAGCAGTTGGCAGGCATTGACTGTGCGAGGGTGCGCCAGTTGGTTCCGAGTTGGCTGAAGATGTTGGCAACGTTCAGCGGATGCGCGCTCGGCAGCCCACTATCGGCGATACCTTGCCGACTTCCGGAGGTGAGCGCTATGTAGTTCGGAAGTGAGGGGTGGGTACGGGCCCAGTAGTTGGTAGCACTGCCGCACTTCGCGGCCAGCGAGGACAGATAGGGCGCACCAGCCGCGACTGATGCTGGCCCGTGGTTCTCCAAGACGACCCATACCACGTGTTCCCAAGTTGGTGCCGCGGCCAGGCGCCCACACGGAGTCGCACTATTCGCGATTGATGTTGAGACGAATCCGCGAGTCGATAGGTGAGCACTGAGCTTTCCGCCCGTCTGATTGCGGAATGTCCACCGACCCTTGGTGCCGACTTTGGTTGTCACGGTCCTACTCGCGGACTTGCCACCTCTCACCGCGATCGTGACTCGGCCGCCACTCTTGCCCGTCGGGTAGATCGTGATCCTCCCCGTCTGGGATGAGCGCACAGTCACGCGGGCTTTCAGTGAGCTCACGCCTGCCGATGGGATTCCGGCCCGTCCGGTGACCTTGAGACTCTTTTTGCGATGAGCTGCAACCACACCGGGCAAATTGATCCGTTTGGCCGGAACCGCTGTGAGTTCGCCGGTCCGAGCCTCGGGCATCGGGGACGATGCGGTGGTCGTCGCAGCAATGGACGACGTTGCTGTCGCGGGTGTTCCAGCGATGAGGGCGGCAGGTAGAAAGGCGCACAGCGCTGCCGTGCCCGCCTTGTTCAGGTGCCTCATCGCAATCTCCCGTCGATCGTTACATCCAGGGAAACATCACCCAGTCGTTGTGGCAAGCCGTTGAATGGGGGGTCACATCCAAGAATCGGAAGGTGGATGTTCGGATAGTTCGCGTGCAGTTCCCGAGGTCAGGCACTGAAGGTTGGTGGCTCGGCCGTAAAGTCGAGATCTACCATCAACGTCCGAGGAGCCCCGATGCCAAGTGACCTGCAGCTGAAGACCATGAACTTTGTCCATCGTGTGATCCTCAAGGGAAGCTTCGGCAAACTCGGTTGGGCGGCGATGGGTATGCCGGTCGTTGAGCTCACGACGATTGGGCGCAAGAGTGGCGAGGCGCGCACGACGATGCTCACCTCGCCCTTGCAGGAAGGTGACAAGACGATGATCGTTGCGTCGCGGGGAGGTGACGACCACCATCCGGCATGGTTTCTGAACCTGCAAGCTAACCCGGAAGTTGAGGTGCGCATCGGTGGTGGCCCCAAGCAAAAGATGCACGCGCGGGTGGCTGATTCCGACGAGCGCGCACGCATGTGGCCGAAGCTCACCGCGGATCACAAGAACTACGCCGACTACCAGGCAAGCACGAAGCGAGAGATCCCCGTCGTGATCCTCGAACCGATCAGCGCTGGTTAGGGCAACTAACGCGGACCGAAGATCAGGCTCTGCGCATTGCGCAGGGTCTTGATCGACTTCTTGTAGCCAGAGGCCGGCGCTGAGCGCACCTGCTGGCGCGAGCCGCAGGTGCCGTAATCAACTGCAAAGAAATCGATGATGATCTCGCCGCGGATGACCTTCTTGCCACGCTTCCCAGTGAACTTGGATGTCTGGCGCAGGTAGTTTGTGCCAATGGTCTTGATGGCACCGACCTCGGTATACCGGGCCTTCTTGATGCCCTTGCTATACAAGCCAAAGGGTTGATTCGCAGCGGACTTGTAGCTGTTGAGCACCAGTGAGAAGTAGCCCGGTGCATCGCTGTAGTAGGGCGGGTAGGCGCAAGGTGCCGCGCCTGCGCCGTAGTGAAGATACTGAGTGCCAGTGGGTGAGCTGAGGTAGAGATCATTGGCGCCCTCGGACGCGACCCAATTCGCTGGCCCGTACCACGTCCAGTGTGCAGCCTCGTGACGAACGAAGCCCTTGGGTACAGCGGCGCTTGCGGGTATTGCGCCCACTGCGACGACTGCCAAGGATGTGAGAACTGCCGACCCCGCGAGTACTACCCGTTTCCCCATGCACAAAGGCTAACTGCCGTGGCCAACGGTGCGTCCAAAGGACCTCGATTCAGGCGTTCGGGCCCTTCCCAGCATGATCATCGGCAGGCAGCTGAAGTAGTAGTTTCGCTGCCCTCTTCTTAACGGCGTTGGACCGATGCTGGAGCTGTCGCTCGAGGAGCGGGCGAACCGTTGCCGGGGAGACTGTGCCGGCGCTTGCGAACTGAGTGAGAGTCTCCATGCAATGCGACGCGACGATCCAATCAACATGTGGATCCGAAAGATTCGCAGTCAGGATTGCGACCGCTCGAGAGCGCTGTGAGTCGGTGATTTCGATCTCGCCGAACATCTGCGCGAGGTGCCACTGAACGGAGGCCTGCGGGATCTCGGCAACGTCGCCGAGGAGTCGGGGAAGGTAGGGAACGAACCAATCTGGGTGAACTCGACAGATCTTCTCGAGGGCGTCGCCAGCGCGCATTCTGACCCATTGATCGTCACTGAAGAGGCAGTCGTACAACTCAGGAAGCAACTGAGGGTTCACGAGCACCTCTGAGACAACCTGCGGAACCTCACCGAGACTATTCGGCTTGCCACCGGTTAACCGCGCGCGCAGTGCTGGATCGTCGCTTGCCATGGGGGAATTCTAGCTAGGGCGAAAACCTGCGTTGGGCCAATCTCTGACTACAGCCAATCGACTCGACGGAAGAGCCGATACAGCCCTGCGCAAGTGACGACGATGAGACCTGCGGCAGCGACTACACCCCACGGATCACCGAACCCTGGGTACGGCACATTCATTCCATAGAAGCCGGTGATCAGCGTTGGTACGGCAATGATCGCCGCCCAACTGCTGACCTTCTTCATGATTTGGTTCTGTCGGTAATCCCGCAGCGTCAAGTTCGCTTCCATGATCGTGCCGACGAGTTCCCGCAATGAATCCGATGCCTCGTTAACTCGCAGAACGTGGTCATAGACATCCTCGAAGTACGGGTAGAGCTCGTCCGGCACCGCGTGGCTTCCTCGCCGCAACAGGCTGTTAATCGAGTCACGCATCGGGACCACAGTCCGGTGAAGGCGCACCATCGAACGCCGCATCTCGAACCAATGCCGCTGCTGCGTTGGGTCGAGCGGCTTGTCGGAGAAGATCTGGTTGCTCACGTGGTCGCAATACTGGTCAAATGCGTCAATTGCGTCGAAGTAGGTATCCACAACGACATCAAGCAGCGCATACAACATGAAGCTCACGCCGTGGGTAGCGAGGTCCGGCGAAAGATCCCATCGCTGGACGACCGGGGCCATCGAGAACTCGTCGTCGGGTCGAACTGTGACCAGCCAGCGATCTCCGATGAACGCGTCGATCTCCTTGACGTTCAGCTTCGCATTCTTAACGTCTGCCTGGACGGTGTTACATGCCAAGAACAGGTGCGATGCGTATCGATCGAGCTTCGGCCGTTGATACCGACCTAGCGTGTCTTCGACCGCAAGCTGGTGGAGACCGAATTCCTGCGCAAGATCGCGAAGTTGCGTGGCCGTAGGTCCGCAGACGTCTATCCAGACGATGGCACTGGGATCTTCCAAGTAGTCGGAGACTGCCGCCAGGTCAAAACCTTGCGAAACAAGTTGCCCATCACGGTAGGCCCGCGTTGTTGCATCTGACAATTGCTGACCTCCTGGATCCCGTTCTAGTTCGAGTCTGCCGCACGTTGGGGCAGCGGCAGATGATCACAGGTCGTTCGCGTGTCGCGGCGGTGTTGTTCATTGCCGTCTTCGGTTGAGGGTGATGGTGGCTGGGCCGTTGGGTGTGGTGGTGATGGTGTGGTTGTTTTGGTGGACGTCGTGGTGGTGGCGGTTGCAGAGCAGGGCGGCGTTGTCGAGGCAGGTTGTTCCGCCTTGTGCCCAGTGGATGATGTGGTGGGCGTCGGTCCAGGCGGGGGGTTTCGAGCAGCCGGGGTAGATGCAGCCGCCGTCGCGGATTTCTAGTGCTTTGCGGAGGTGGGGTGGGAAGGTTCGGGCTTTGCGTCCTAGGTCGATTGGTAGGCCGTCGGGGTTGAGCACGATGCGGTGGATGTCGCAGTCGCAGGTCAGTTGTTGGGCGGTGTGGGCGGAGATCAGGTGGTTGCCGGGTCCGTTGCTGACGCCGAGGTGGGCGCTACCGGTGCGCAATAGGTGTTCGGGCCGGTCCTGGTGGTCGCTGACTTGTCGCAGTAGGTCGTCGAGGTCAGTACTGGTGGCGGTGGTGCAGGGTTGTTCGAGTCGGGCCAAGGGGACCAGGACTGTGACGGTTGGTCGTGAGCCGGCGCACGAGGGCAGCCCGCCGTTGGCCAGGACCCGGTCCATGAGGGTGATGAACGCATCAGCGCGTTGTTGCGCGGTCGACACCGGCACCCCGTAAAACTCGTTGCTACCCGCAGCACTATCCGAGCCGGTGCCAGGCCTGCTGTCAGGCCCGGTGTCGCGGTGGCGGTACTGGTCGGTGAGGGCGGCATTCATGGCGGCCAGGATTTTTGCTCCTTGGTCGATGGGGAAGAAGCCGTCGAGGGCGACGCCGTCGGCGACGTGGTTGACGTGGAGGTAGCGGCGGCGGTGAGCGTTGTGTTCATCGGTGGCGGTGGTCAGTGGGTCGATTTGGTCGGCCCAGCGGCGCATCACCTGGCGCAACGTGGCGGCGGGGTGGTGGGCGCTGATCTGCAGGAACGCGGGCAGGAAGTCTGGCAGCGCGTCGGCCCGTGATGGGGTGCGAAGTCCGACGGCGACGATGACGTCGAGGTGGGCGCGTGACAGGTTCCCGGCGTGCACCGCTTCACGCAAAACGGGGTAGTCGCGCAACGCTGCCGCGGCACGGAGGTCAGCGGCTGACTCTTTGTGGCAGCGGCGATGGTGGGAGCGTAGATAGGAGTTCGCGGTCGCGTTGGGTTCATCACCCCACACCTGGGACTGTTCCACCCGGGCAACTGCGTGCAGGCGCAACCCGTCAAGTGCCGCGGCCAGGGCATCAAGTTCAGCCAATCGTTGCGACGCGCTGAGGCCATCAGCGCTGTCAAGTTCGGTGCGTACCTGGTTGAAATGTTGCACCACCCCCGCAATGCCACCGGGGCAGTTGCGCACCTGCACCATCTGGCCTCGACCCCCTCCCGCACCCGGCCCGACTTTACTCGAACACCTGTACGAATACTACCGAACACGGGCCCAGGCGGCAACCACGAAAACACCGAAAACCGTTGCAACACAACAGGTTTCACCGCTTCACCAATCGCAGTTACGCTTCTCTTTCCAAAGTGAAGTGCATGATCCACTGGGAGCCGTACGTGTCAGTGAATGTGAGTGTGACGGCTGCGCCGTTCACTTCCGCGTGTGCCGACTGTTCGCCGAGGTCGAGCATCGAATCCCGGATATGGCCGTCAGGTCCCACGATGGTTCCGGTGACCTTGCCTTCATTGAAGGCGAGGTTCCCCAACGAAAGATCTGCATCCAGGAATCGCAGTTCTAGCTCGTTGCCCGGCGTCCAGACCTGGGCTTCCTGGTTCCAGCCGTCGTCTTGCACGAAGTTGCTCGCGCTCGTCGAGGTACCGCCGACTGTGGCGTGGCCTTGCTCCGATGGGGTGAGTTCGTAGATCCCGTCAACGGTCCCGCCCGTGAAGGTCAAGCTTGCGGACTTCGCCGCTGCGAACGCTGACGCTTGGCTCGTTTGAACAGGCATTTCGGCGCTGTGCGCCGCGGAGGGAACGATCAAAAGTGCAAATCCGGCGAAGATTCCAGCGAGGCCGGCGATTGTTGTCTTCTTCAAGGTGTTTCCTCTCAGGTGTGAATGTTCCATCTGGCGATTGCTTGGCAGTTGATTGTTTGGTGGCGCCTGGTGGCGGTTCTGCCGCGGCGTGGATTTCGGAGTCCACTAGTTCGCCGTCTGCACCTCAAAGTCGTCATCCGCGTCGTTATCGGAGGTTGCAATCGCGTACTGGCCATCAGGTGTTCTCAGGGCCTCAGGGGAGACCGTGAATTCGGTCCAGCCTGATCCTTGGCCTCCGAACCACCAGTTGTTCTGCCCTTCCGAGTCGTGTCCTTGCCCGAAGACGACCGGATAGCTGGCGCCATTGACGGTGAGGGTGCCCGAGAACGCGAAGTTCAATTCTGACGGTTGGCCACCGATCGTCACGTCGTTGCCGATCGGCATGGACGTTCGTGCGTTGAACCAGTCCGCTGGCCCACTGGTGCCGCTTCGCCCGGCCTGTACGTTGATCACGATTGGGCCACCGCTCTGTGAGGTGCTCACCCCGCCCCAAGGTTGACCGCCGGTGATGCTGTAACCGCCGTCCCACTCGAAGGAAACGTTGTTGTCAGAGACGGGGTTAACGGCGGCGATCGTGACGGTGTTGTCGTGTTCGGACACCCCAACCGGGGCGGACGCAGTGGTTGGCTTAGTCGTGGGCATGGGTTGTGCCGATGACGTGGATGCTGCACCGCTCGCACAGATGGCGGTGGTCGCGGCAGCAATTCCGAGGATCTTCAACATTCTGGGCTCCTGTCGATGGTTCAGCGGCATAAATACCGCTTGCGTCACAAGGAGCATCCCCATCGCTGTGGGATGAAAACTGCCGCAGCGTGCCGCATCGTTACGCAAATGGTCACCCGCACTTCTCAAGATCAGCGCCGATCGGCGCTGCCCGCATGAGCAAGAGCGATCTGGCGGCTGCCCGTCACCGCAATCGTTAACGCCGGGATGACACGCGGGCTCACGTCACGTAAACATTGCATCTTCAAGGTTGGACACGACGAAACGTTAGGAATGCAGCATGGACATCATCGAATCCGTGGTGGTCCCACGGCAGAGCGGTGCCGTGGTTCGAGTACCGGAAGGCGCGGCGCTGAAGATCACGGACCTGGAGGGGCAACAAGTCTCCGACATGTTCGCCGTATTCACTGACCTGTCTGACTTCTTGGGAGCCCGCACGTCGCGTGCCGCGAACTGGCGTCTCTTCCCAGAAGTTGGCGGTCGATTCATTTCGAACAACTATCGACCGATGTTCTTGTTTGAGGAAGACAACTCACCAGGGGTGCATGACCTGTTGGCACCGCCTTGTTCCAGCGAGATGTACGAGCGCCTTGGATTTGAGGGCTACCACCCGAGCTGCAGCGACAACTTCCGGAAGGCTGCCGAATCGATTGGATGGAGACCAGCGATCGTCCCGGATCCTGTCGACTGGTTTCAGAACACACCCGTGGACGCCGCGGGGAATATTTCGCCGAAGACCGCACTGACCAAACCTGGAGATTCAGTCACTCTGCGGGCACAAGCTGACATGTACGTCATCGTGACTGCTTGTTCCATGGATCTGCCCGACAAGATGGTTAATGGCGAAGAATGCACCTCGATCGGAGTCGAAGTTATTGGGTGACGCGGGTAGCGACTAACCAGAGGAACTGTTGAGTCGCCTGTGCTGGAGTCACGTGATCACGAAGCTGTGATTCAGCGACAACAAAGTCCTCGCCGAGGAAATCGCGGAGCCGCTGGGAGTCATACCGCGTTGTTGGCAGCCCTGAACAGCTAGTTGGACCATCAGGTCCGAACACTCCAATTACCGCTACCGAACCTGGGTCGGTTGCTGCCAGTAGCTTCGCTCGGTACTGCTCTTGATCACCTCGTTCGGTGAGGAAATGTAGGACAGCTCGGTCGTGCCACAGGGCGTACCGCCTGTCTGGTTGCCAGTCGAGTAGATCTTCGACGATCCACTTCACCTCGACGTGGTGTTTGCCGAGGCGCTTCTTGGCGATATCCACTCCAGTGGCAGCGATATCCAAGACAGTGATGTCGAGGTAGCCCGCTGCGAGTAGATCGTCCACCAACGTTGACGCGCCGCCACCCACATCCACCACGGGTGCATCGAGCGTCGGGCAGTGGGTCTGGATTAGTTGGGCTGAAACGTTGGCATGTTGCTGGTACCAGCTGCGCGCCAGGTCGCCGTCTTCATAAGCTTCGCTCCAGTGGCCGCCGAGATTGGCATCCATCAGCATTCACGGAACCTTCCCGTTTCGCGCCTGATCGGGCTCGAACACATCGGTGCGGGAGAGGGGAGAGATCCCTACCGTGTTGGGTTCCAACCCAGGATCTGAGTTGGTCATGGGTTCAGACTAATCGCAGCCGAAAGCGTGAGTCGTTAATAGTGGTAACGCAACTGGAGGATGGTTACTTCTGAGTCGCTGTGCAGGTAGACCGTCCGGTGTTCCTCGGTGATTCGCCGCGACCACGCGCCTTGGAGAACGTGACGAAGGGGCTCGGGTTTGCCGATGCCAGAGGTCGGGTTTCGTAAGGTGTCTTCGATCAACCGATTGATTCGCTTAAGTGTGTCTTTCTCATGCTTAAGCCACCACTGATAGTCCTCCCAACCAATGGGTGTGAAGGCTAGCTTCATTGGGTGAGTTTGTGTTCCGCGGCTCTTCCGGCCTGCGCTTCTTCGAGGCTCCTTAGGAGTCGTCGCGCGTTTGCAGGCGATCGGAGCAGATGCGAGGTTTCTTGGAGCGAACGATATTCGGCTTCGGAAATGAGGACTGCGCTCCCTCTCTTGGAGGTGATTTCAACTGGCGCGTTGTCGTCATTCACCTGTTCGATCAAGCCGAAAAGCTGGCGACGGGCTTCAGTCGCGGTGATCGCAGTCATAAATCACACCGTACAGGATCACGTACATATCATCAAGCGCAAATCCGTGCAGCCTGAGCCGGTTGAGTCA
>DMNR01000413.1 GCA_003452655.1 Actinomycetota bacterium
GGATGGCCAGCGGATCAGGTTGTCAGGCAAGGGAAGTCCCGGGTCGAACGGTGGACCCAACGGCGACCTCTACATCCTCGTCCACGTCGATAAGCATCCGGTGTTTGGACGTGACGGCAACAACGTCACGGTTCGCCTGCCCGTTGCATTCGACGAGGTCGCGCTCGGGGCCAACATCAAGGTGCCGACGCCGGACGGGAACACAGTGACGCTGAAGCTTCCGCCCGGAACCAGCAATGGCCGGACGTTCCGCGTCAAGGGCAAGGGTGCTCATCCCAAGGGCAAGGCCCCAGGTGACCTGCTAGTCACGGTGGAGGTCGAAGTCCCAGCTGAGCTCTCAGAGCAGGCTCGCGTAGCGGCCGAGGCACTGCGGGAAGCGCGTGGTTCGCATGATCCACGGGCAGAGGTAATCCGAAAGGCGGGAGGTGCGTGATGGCAAATCAGTTAGACGATGACCAGCCGGTGTACGTGATCTCGGTAGCGTCGGAACTTTCCGGGCTTCATCCCCAGACGTTGCGGCAGTACGAGCGCCTAGGCCTGGTGTCGCCGGACCGCACAGGTGGCCGCAATCGCCGCTACTCGATGCGCGACATCGTGCGCCTGCGCGAGGTGCAGGATCTCGCCTCAGAAGGACTCAACCTCGCTGGGATTCAGCGAGTACTCGAACTGCAGGCCGAAGTCGACAGACTTCGCGCCCGCCTCGCGCAGCACGAACGCGAAAAGACGTCGACGGCGCTGGTCGTTTGGCGTCCCCAACGACGCCGGTGACCCCACGCGAGCCCCAAAACCGGTTCGCGAGCAGCAATGTGGCGGTTACCAGCCCAATAGGGCATGAAATCCCACCCATTGCTGCATCAGAGGACAGATAACGGAGTGAAGACATGGACATGCAGCTAACGACGAAGACGCAAGAGGCGCTCTCGACGGCCATGCAGATGGCTTTGGTCAACGGCAACCCCGAGATCGTGCCGCCGCACATCCTGCTCGCGCTTCTGCAGCAAGGTGATGAAGGGATCGCAGTAGCGCTGCTCGATGCAGTTGGCGCTGACCGGACCGCGTTGGTCGCGAAGGCACGAGCGCTGGTTTCCGCGCTCCCCTCGGCCAGCGGTGGCGACGGTCCGAAACCGCAGCTATCCCGCCAGGGACTTACGGTGATGCAGGCCGCTCAGCAGATCGCCGCCGAGCGTGGTGACGAGTTCATCTCGACAGAGCATGTGCTGATCGCTTTGTCCAAGGATGGCGGCAGTGAAGTGACCGGTGCGCTCGCAGCTCAGGGAGCAACCCCCGAGGCACTGCTTGACGCGCTCGGCAAGGTTCGCGGGACGAGTCGCGTTACGTCTGCCGATCCGGAGGGGACCTTCCAGGCCCTCAACAAGTTCGGCGTGGACCTCACGGCGCGGGCAGAGGAGGGTTCGCTGGATCCGGTCATCGGACGTGACAGCGAGATCCGCCGGGTGGTTCAGGTGCTAAGCCGTCGGACGAAGAACAATCCGGTCCTCATCGGTGAGCCTGGCGTTGGCAAGACCGCGGTGGTTGAGGGCCTCGCTCAGCGCATCGTCGCGGGCGACGTTCCGGAGTCCCTGCGGGGCAAGAAGTTGATCTCGCTTGATCTTGGTGCAATGGTCGCCGGTGCCAAGTACCGCGGTGAATTCGAGGAGCGCCTGAAGTCGGTGCTCGAGGAAATCAAGCAGTCCGACGGGCAGGTCATCACGTTCATCGACGAACTCCACACGGTCGTCGGTGCGGGTGCCACCGGCGATTCCGCCATGGACGCGGGCAACATGCTTAAGCCGATGCTCGCTCGCGGTGAGCTTCGAATGGTTGGCGCAACGACGCTTGACGAGTACCGCGAACACATCGAGAAGGACCCTGCCCTCGAGCGTCGGTTCCAAATGGTGCTTGTTGGCGAGCCCAGTGTTGAGGACACCATCGGCATCTTGCGTGGCCTGAAGGAAAAGTACGAGGCGCACCACAAAGTCGCGATTGCCGACTCTGCACTCGTCGCGGCAGCGGCACTTTCCGATCGGTACATCACAAGTCGCTTCCTGCCCGACAAGGCGATCGACTTGATCGATGAGTCAGCGTCTCGCCTGCGGATGGAGATCGATTCATCGCCCGAGGAGATCGACACCTTGCAGCGGGCTGTCGACCGCCTAAAGATGGAAGAGATGGCAGTCGGTCGCGAGACGGACGAGGCATCAAAGTCGCGCGTCGAGAAGATCCGCGCTGACCTCGCAGATAAGGAAGAGGAACTGCTTGGCTTGCGCGCGAAGTGGGATCAGGAGAAATCCGGCCTCGACAAGGTTGGTGATCTCAAGGCCCGCATCGACGAACTCCGCAGCACGGCCGAGCGCGCCCAGCGCGACGGGGACTTTGAGCAGGCCTCTCGGATCCTCTATGCAGACATCCCGGAACTTGAGGTCCAGCTCGCGTCCGCGATTGAAGAAACCAGCGGTCGCGCTGCGATGGTCAAGGACGAAGTCGGACCAGATGACATCGCGGAGGTCGTCGCGGCCTGGACGGGAATTCCGGCCGGCCGGTTGCTACAAGGCGAGACCGAGAAGTTGCTGACGATGGAGACTGCGCTCGATGAACGAGTCGTCGGTCAACAAGCTGCGGTCCAAGCCGTGTCAGACGCTGTCCGCCGTTCGCGGGCCGGTATCTCGGATCCGAATCGGCCGACGGGTTCGTTCCTGTTCCTCGGGCCGACGGGCGTCGGAAAGACCGAGCTTGCCAAGGCGCTCGCGGAGTTTCTGTTCGACGATGAGCGCGCGATGGTTCGCATCGACATGAGCGAGTACAGCGAGAAGCATGCGGTCGCTCGACTTGTCGGCGCCCCTCCCGGTTACGTCGGCTATGAAGAAGGCGGACAGCTAACCGAGGCAGTGCGTCGCCGACCGTATTCGGTGATCCTGCTCGATGAAGTCGAGAAGGCCCACCCAGAGGTCTTCAACATCCTGTTGCAGGTGCTCGACGACGGTCGTCTGACTGACGGTCAGGGACGCACCGTCGACTTCCGCAACTGCATCCTGATCATGACCTCGAACCTGGGTTCGGAGTTCTTGGTTGAACAAGAACGCGATCAGGCCGAACGTGAGGCTGCCGTCATGGAGGTTGTGCGCAACTACTTCCGCCCCGAGTTCATCAACCGCCTCGACGACGTTGTGATGTTCAGCCCGCTCGGCACTGAGCAGCTGATTCGGATCGTGGACTTGCAACTCGATGCACTGCAGCAGCGGCTCGAGGATCGTCGGCTGACCCTCGACGTCAGCCTGGCGGCGAAGGAGTGGCTGTGCTCGCACGGCTTCGACCCGATCTACGGTGCTCGGCCGTTGCGGCGGTTGGTGCAGACCGCGATCGGAGATGCGCTGGCGAAGGAGATCTTGGCCGGAGCTGTGGTCGACGGATCCACTGTCAAGGTCGACGTTGACCCTGACCTCGGATCCCTCACCGTCCGTCCCCAGTAGCGCGTTCCGCCGCA
>DMNR01000358.1 GCA_003452655.1 Actinomycetota bacterium
TGATCGCTAAGGTCTCGCCATGCTACTTTCCGCGCCCAGTAAGCGCGCATCGGTTGTCGTCACGCTGGCAGGGTCCGCCGCCCTTGTGTTGTTGGCCGGTTGTTCGAGTTCAGGATCCGCAGGTTCGCCCGAGAGTTCGACTGCAACCAACCGCGTCGAGTGGTCCTACAGCGGCGCAACCGGACCTGAGAACTGGGCGTCGCTCTCGCCCGAGTTCGCGACGTGTGGCAGTGGCAAGGAGCAATCCCCGATCGACATCGTGAATCCAAAGCAGACGGGCGATCCGAATCCCGTCGTCGCCTACACGGCGACGCAGGCGACCGTCGTGAATTCGGGGCATGACCTCGACATGCTGTCTCCTCCAGGTAACAAGATGACCGTCAACGGCGCTGCATTCGAAGTGGAGGAGGCGCATATTCACACCCCGGCGGAGACCCTGTTGAACGGAAAGCGCTTCGACGGCGAAATCCACGTGAAGCAAGTCAACGCTGACCACAAGTACTCGGTCTTTACTCTATTCGTCACCACAGGTGCGGCCAACGCGGCGTGGCAACCATTCATCGAGGCTGCGGACGTTGCAGTAGGAGCGACTGGCGAGAAGATCTCGATCAACTGGGGCCAGCTCTTTCCCACCGCGCCAAGGGCAACGATTCAATACCCGGGCAGCCTCACAACTCCACCATGCACCGAAGGGGTGTCGTGGCTCGTGGATCCGCAACCAATCACGATGAGTCAATCGCAACTTGACGCATTGCGTGCTGTCTACAACAACAATGACCGTCCGGTGCAGCCACTCAATGGGCGAACGATTACGCAGGATGTGAAGTAGTTGTTCGGTCAACTGGTTGATCAGACTTGCCAACTGGTTGGCGCTTAAGCGCTTCAGTTTCGATGTGGTGATTGGCAGGGCTTCGGTGTGGGGAGTCTGCGTGCAACCAACATCGAATGGAGACCGGCAATGAAGAACAAATCAATCGCTGCGGCAGTGCTCGCCCTCGGCCTCACACTCGGCGTTGCCGGAGGAGCGGTCGCTGCGTCTCCTGTCACTAGCCACACATCGGTCACAGCATCCGCGACCGCCACAGCGAGTGGCTCGGCAGCTGCGGGCGCCACGGTTGGCAAGGAACGGGTGCAAGAGATTCACCACGCGACTGATAACCACGATGGCGTCAAAGGGTTCGTCTGGAACAAGATGTCCCGAGGCGTAGACGTTTTCGTGGGTTCCAAGTACAACGAATCGGGAGAGCATTTTCACCTCGGCGCTGGAGAGTGCTTCACGTACGCATGTGGCGAAAATGTCGACATTCAGTTCCTGCACATCCAGAGCGGAAACGTCTGCGTCGGCGCACGGGACGATGGTTCTGTCTTCACGGTTTGGGACAGCGAACTGCGCGAGGACCGGTATATGGAAGAAGGCGCGTCCATTGAGTACGCGGAAGAAGGCTGCAAGGTTCACTTGAATCGACCCGCAGACGGCAATCGTGGAATTTATGGAGAGAATTCGCGGTGGACTACCGACTGGGCCAACTTGGACGTGACGTTGACGGACAAGGCGCACAGCTGACCAGTTGAGACGACCGGTATACCAGTAGTGAGGGCGATTTCAGCAACACTGTTTGTGTCAACGACATCTGAGTCGACACAGTTAACGCGCTTAGTCGACCTCGGTTGCAGAGCTGCTGTCCCGAGTCTTATGCGGTGGCTGTGGATTCGCGTCGAGTCAATTCGAACGGGGCCGTTCCGAGTTCAGTCTCTTCTCCGCGCGCCATCTCGACAGCGCGGGTTGCAAGGATTTCTCCGCAGCCGAACCCGCACAGGCTCAGACTGGTGATAGACGGTGTGGTGACCTCTTCGAGGAGCCCTTCTGATTGTGCGATGACGGCGACATCGCCCGGGACCGTCTTGCCATTGCTTGTGAGAGTTTCGATGAGGGTCCGCGGGTTTCGGAACAGTCCGAAGATCGCGTCGATGTCAGCGGCAGCCCCGCTGCCAATTGCGTGCTGCAAGGACCGGGCGTCGTCCTCGTGGGGCAGTTCCAGGTAGGACATGCCCGCGCCTGCCGCTGCGGTTGCCAGTGCGCGTGACCAGCTGTCGACTTGGGTGGATGCTGTGCCGGGCATCCATGCGAGCGCCTTGCGGTGAGATTGCGCGAATTCGGTGACTACCGTTTCGGCGATCACATCCAGGTCATGGTGTGGGGCGTTTGCTGGTAGGTCTGGCAGGTCAAACGTGGACACGACCGGTAGCCCAAAAGGTAGTGACAGTTGCGCGACGACGTACGGATCCGTACGCCCTAGGAGCACCAGCACATCGATGCCGGAATCGATCATCGATTGGGCTTGGGACTCGTCAACGATTGAGGTCGTCACCCCAAGGTCAGAAGCGGTGGTGACAAACGCATCGACAAGGCGCACCCAGAAGAAACTCTGGCGCTGCCGAATCATTTCATCCACCGAACTGGGCACCAGCACACCGACGCTGGTTGTGCGTCCTCGGCTTAGAGCGCGGGCACCCGGGTCAACCCGGTAGCCCACCTGACGTGCTGCGGCGCGCACGCGTTCCTGCGTCTCGGGGCTGGCGCCACCTTTACCGGCCAACACATTCGAAACAGTCGCAGTCGACACTCGCGCAAACAAGGCCACCTTCGCCAACGTCGGGCGCGGGCCAGCCTGACTCTTCTCACTCACGATTCAGAGTCCCTTCCATCGACGTATCAACTTCCGGCCTATGCCCAGCCGTGACGATATCTGAAAACTCGCCGGAACCCACGTACGCCATCGACCGCTCTTTCCAGATGTCGTCGTTTGCGTCTCTCCATTCGCCCTTCGAGTCAACGATGAACCTGCGGCTTTCAATGAGGTCACGTCCGTGCCGTTACTTCCGAAGAGGTAGGAACGCGGACTCCTTGATCTTGTACGCCGTTGCCGCAGCGAGTAGGCACATCGCGGCGACGTAGATTCCGAACACGGGTAGCAGACCCATACCGAGCAGCCAGGTGCTGAGCATGGGAGCCGTACCGCCGACGAGTGCAACGGAGACTGCGAAGCACAACCCAAAGCCTGTTCCACGGAGTTTGGACGGGAAGCGCTCGATGAGTGTCACCATCAGCACGGATTGCACCATCGCTGTCGGGACTACGAGTACTAGTTGTGCGGCAACCACAGAGCCAGAGGCGAGCAATCCCATGCAGGCGATGCTGGCGATCGCGAGGCCTACGTAGCCGACGATGAGCACGGTCCGGCGCCCCACGCGATCGCTAACCCAGGCCGAGATCGGCACAAGCACGACCAGCAACCCCAGGGCGAGCGTGTTTGCCTCAAAGGCGAGCTGGCCGGACTGGCCGCTGGCCTTGGCGAGTGCGGGGAATCCAGCGACAAGGCCGAAGAAGGCTAGGCCAGCGGAACCGACGATGATGAATGTGACCCAGATCGAACTGCGGTGCTGCTTCATGACGGTTCGGACCGGACGTGGCTCAGGTGTTGCGGTCTTGTCGAGGGTTTCATGTGACTTACGGCGAATGATGAAGCCAACGATTCCCAACACGCCACCGATGACAAAAGGAATTCGCCATCCGAAGGACGCGAGTTGCTCACTTGACAGGAACGTCGTCAGAGCCACGCCAACCATCGCACCCATCAGTGTTCCCAACATGATCGTCGTTGGGTAGACCGACGTGAAGAGTCCACGCCGTCTCGCGGGTGCACTCTCAGCGAGGTACGCGCCCACGGCCGCTGACTCCCCACCGAGCGACAGACCTTGGACCAGGCGTAAGAACACGAGTAGGAATGCCGCAGCTATTCCGATTGACGCGGTGGTTGGCAGGAACGCAATTCCGAGGCTGCTCGCTGCCATGAGCATCACCGACACTGACAACGCGGCGCTTCGTCCCACCCGGTCACACACGCGGCCAAGGAGAACGCTTCCAAGGGGGCGGGCGAGGAAGCCGACAGCGAAGACAGTGAATGTCGCGAGCAGGGAGGCAGTCGGGTTTGAGTTGGGGAAGAACTGCTCGCTGAAGTAGATCGCGAACAGCGCGTAGATCGTCCAGTCGTACCACTCGACGACGTTGCCCGCGGCCCCGGCGATGAGGGCTCGTCGCCGGTTGGCTTGCCGCGGGGCATTCTCAGTGGATTCCGGAGTTTTCGTGTGCCGAACGGCGTCCGGTGCGGATGTGATTGACATGTGGGAATGAGTACCCGCTGACGGACTGCATCAAACCGACATACCTTCTTAACCGCTTAATCAGCATCCCGATCGCCCTCTGCTTGTTCGGAATGTTTGGATACGCCGAGCGCAGTCGACGGCGAAGCTTCGGGATGAGGTTGGCGGTGCCGTTGTGGGGTTTCCGATCGATCAACCACCTCAAGGGATGAAGAACCAGCTCACCAGATGGAAAGTCCAGCGACGCCAGGCGGACGTTGCGCGTCGATTCCTTTGGAGATACTGCCCAGATCGATGCCGGATCGTTGCAACGCCGAGACCCGCCATGGTGTGGTCGACGAAGCCGCCGCAACTGCTGATGGTGGCGAGGTTGAACGTCTCCAACCCTGGATTGCGGAGTGCTGCGCTGGCGCATCACAATCACTTACTCAGCGACCATCACGGTGATGGAGCAGGAGTCCATTCCTGGTGATCATCCGCGGTTGCTGACTGTGCAACTGTGCGGATCTCGATCTTCACATTCATCATGCTTCGACTGTCACCGACTCGCTTGACATAGGTGCACTGGTCGTTGCCATCTAGCGTCGATTCCTGGTTTGGGGACCCAAAGAATGCCTGCATCGACTCGGTCTTGTGGTCGGCACTTGGT
>DMNR01000389.1 GCA_003452655.1 Actinomycetota bacterium
GAGCCAGTCGTTCTCGATGATCCAACGGCGGATCTCGGACTCACCTGAGCCAGCCGCGCCGGTGAAGAGTGGCGAGCCGTTGAAGACGATCGCCAGGCGCGAACCGCCCTGCTCAACGGGCCTCATCTTCGAGATCATGTGTTGGAGAAAGAGGAAGCTGCCGTCGTTGATCCTTGGAAGGCCCGCACCGAACCGGCCACCGAAACCCGCCTTGGCGTGCTCGGTTCGGACGGCGTCCTCGACCTTCTTCCACTCCACGCCGAACGGTGGGTTGGCGAGCAGGTAGTCGAAGTGTGCGCCTTTGTGGCCGTCCTCGCTGAAGGAGTTGCCGTGCGCGATGTGTGAGGCGTCCTGGCCCTTCAGCATCATGTCGGAGCGGCAGATGGCGTAGGTCTCGGCGTTGAGTTCCTGGCCGAACACCTCGAGCTTTGCTGCCGGGTGGGTCGTTCGGAGGTAGTCCTCGGCGACCGACAGCATGCCGCCCGTGCCGCAGGCCGGGTCGAACATGGTCTTCACGATGCCTGGCTTGGTCAGCAGGTCGTCGTCCTCGATGAACAGCAGCCGCACCATCAGCTGGATCACCTCGCGGGGCGTGAAGTGCTCACCAGCCGTCTCGTTGGAGAGTTCAGAGAACCGCCGGATCAGCTCCTCGTACAGGTAGCCCATCTCGATGTTGGAGACGACCACCGGGTGAAGGTCGATCTCGGCGAACTTCGACACGACCATGTAGAGCAGGTTCGCCTTGTCGAGTCGAGTGATCTGCACGTCGAAGTCGAACTTCTCGATCACGTCCCGAGCCGTCGACGAGAACCCGGCGATGTAGCCGCGCAGGTTGTCGGCCACGTTGCTCGGGTCGTCGAGCAGGCGGCGGACATCGAGCTTCGAGGTGTTGAAGAACGACTGGCCGGCGGCCTTCCGGAGGATCGCTTCACGGTCGCCGTGGCGCTCGTGCTCCGCGAGGACCTTCGCCTTGGTCGGTTCCAGCACGCAGTCGAGACGGCGTAGCACGACGAGCGGCAAGATCACCTTGCCGTACTCGGACTGCTTGTAGTCACCGCGCAGAAGGTCGGCGACCGACCAGATGAACGTAGCATGGTTCTTGATCGCCACCTCAGCCACGCGCTGCCGCCCTGGTCGCTCCGGGCAGTGGGATGGTGTGCGGGCGCATGATCATGCGGGCGAAGATCCTTCACAGTTCCAGGCCGGTGGAACAACCAGCGGACCGCGGCCACCTTATTCCAGTCGAGACCACTCTGCTGGACTTTCATGCCGTCGGCAGGAGGTGTCCGTGCGGTCAGAAGGCGACGAGGTCTCTTCCTCGGAACTGAGGCTCCAAGGACGACGGATCCTGGCGCAACCACGCCGACCGGTGGGCAACCTGCCGGGCCACCGCCAACACCCGGCTCAGCGGCTCCTCCACCCATCCCGCTGTTGCGTTTCGAGGACCTACGCATCGACGGATTGCCGTTCTCGATCGCTGGAGAGGGGTCGGGGAGGCAGAGGCCAGATCGGACAGCAGGCGAGTGCGGTGACGGTTCGGGTTCGAATGGCTCAGGTCATCGAGCGGCCGCTGGAACGGATCTCGGCGCGCTCGACTCGTTGGGAACGCGCATCGCCGTGTCATTCGAGATGCGACGGCTCCACGCGGCTGGCGTGACGAACGCCGTGGCGGTTGTCGACACCGTCGAGGCCACACCCGCTGAGTCACTGGTCGTCGACGTACATAGTCCAGAGGCGATCCGGACGGCTGAGGCCTGCAGTCCGGTCGTCAAGAAGATCCTCCTCGAATTGGAGAAGGCGGGCGTGAGCCGGCTCTTTCCCGGCTTCGACCTGCTCACGATCAGAGCCGGCCGGGCTGAGCGGCTCATCGAGTTGAAGTCCTCCGGCGTCGATGCGCGGGTGCAAGCCATGTCGTGGAATGAATGGAAGACCGCCCGACAGAGCCACCTACGCTCATTGTTCTGGCTTTACCTTGCTGGCAAACTCCGAGCTGACCTCGGTCACGCATCCCCTTACCTACGGGCGATCAACGATCCCTTTGGCGCACTCGTGGCCGATGTGGTCGAGGAGCATCAGGTTCGTCGGGCTGTCCAGCTTCGAGTTCGAGAGTTCGCGATCGCGGAGCAGCTCGACATCACGGTCGAGGGTCGCTAGAGGTCGCTGTCGATCTTCGCTCACGCCTCAGCCACCGTGTCGGAAGACTCCGGGCGGCAAGTAGCGTCGTTTCATGATCGCCGTCGACCAGCCAGCAAGCGATAGTCGACGTCGGGCGCTGATCGAATACTTGAGGGCGAATGTGGACGACGGGGCCGCGCTGACTTGTGCCGCGGCTGCTCGTTGCCGGTCGAGCGTCCGAGCGTCAGAGCGTTTCGTCGAAGGGCAGTTGTCACATGTCGGACCGAGCTATGAGTTGGTGGTTGAGGGCCGGTCAATGCGGATCCTCGTCGTGTCGAAACAAGTGGGGGGTTCGCTCGACAATGGCGGAGATCGCGGGCATGAACACGTGAGCGTTGACGATCGGACCGCTCAGGTGGACTCCGCGAAGTGGGGTCCGAATCGGCATCCTCGGACAAATCACATGGTCGGCACCGAGTTGGCATTGAAGGTGTTGATAAACGGCGATGCCGATGGGCCGCGCGAAGTACGCACCGCCAACGGCGACGTGCACGTGTTCGACTGCTTCGCGCTTGCGAATGCAACACTGTGCTCAGCGGCGAAGATCGACTCGTCGGGTGAGGGTTCGAGCACGATGTTCAGCAACTGCCAACGGCACCTGCAGGAGACGATCCGCATCCTCGAGCCCACAGTCGTAATCGCGCAAGGGTGGAGTGCAGCCGCGGCGAGAGTGAACGGTCCGTCGACCGCATGGGCGGTCTCCACCGCCTTCGGCCGCCGTACTCCCGTGACTGACCCGACGCTCGCGGTGTGCCGCCAACCGTGGGGTGACGTCGCGGTGATCACCGCCTACCACCCTGCCCGCCATTGGTTCTCGACCTCTGCACCGTATTGGCAACGGATCGCTCCATTGCTGCTTCAGGCCCGCAACATGGCCACGCGTTTGCCTCCTGGTCAGTCGGCGTAGGCCATGACCTCTCCGAGGTCGACGTCGTCGCTGTTGCATTCTGGGCAACGGACCGGTGCCCGGGGGCGATAGCTGCCGCCACACCCACACCTCCCAAGCATGCGATCGACGATACGGTCGGGTAGGTCGTACAGGTTCGGGGTTCGACGCTTGGGCATAATTCGTCTGGTGTGGATTCGATCAGCGCCGATCATTTGGACACGGCTGCAGCCAGTGCACCGGTACGCGCCAGCGAACATCAGAGCGCCAACGAGTTCGTTTTGCCACGCGTGACCACAGGAACGGCAATTTGGATTGTGAACTGCTCCCATAGGTCGCTCCAGCCGAGTTCTGATCAGCTGCTCGGTCGGAAGAGGATCTTACTCACTTCGCTCGAACCGCCGGCCCAGCTCAGCGGTCCCCGCCGCGGGCACTCTTGGTTAATCAACTAACGTTCGCCGCGCGGACAGCGGCTCGCAACTCGGCACACTTGACGGCAAAGCCTTCCGACAACGCGACGAGCTCCCCACGAATCCGGTCTACGTCGTCACTTGTCGAACGTCTCGGCGGAGGGTTCAGGGCTATCCACGAGTCGATCCGGATTTCGCGTTCGGCACGGACATGCGGATCATTCACCGCTCGAAGCATGAAGTTGCGCCACCGCTCCTCGCGCTTGTCGTCGCCGTTGCACCATCGGCACGACAACACTTGGTTTCCGAAATGATTGCCGCCGTCCGGGTCAGCGTGGTCGATGTGGGCGTCCGCAGAACCGACCCACGAGATCCACACCGCAATACGCGCACCGCGACTCGAAGTGCGCCCACAGCGCGGTCACATCTGCCGGACCCGGATCGACTATCTGCTCCACTGCGCGTCGCATCGCGTTTCGTGCCTGTGCGACCGTGTGCTTCACGCGCTTCTTGGACCTCGCCATCGGCAGGCACCCTCTCAGACTCCCAAACGCTACGCACGAACGGTGACCAGACACGCATCCAGAGGTTGCCGTCCAGCCGTCACCACCGGGCTAATGGCGTTCCGAGAAAGTGTTTCGAGATGCTCCGGTAGAAGTCCGGTAGAAGTCGGGGTCCCCAGACGCGAAAAGACCCCAGCTGAGC
>DMNR01000098.1:0-1675 GCA_003452655.1 Actinomycetota bacterium
GGCAAACTGCGGCGATCGAAAAAACCCATCACGTCTCCCCTAATGCGCGTTCGCGCAATTGGCGTCGATATTGCTCGAGGGCAAGGAGGTCCGCGAACTGGCGGTTGTAATCGGCCTCGTGCTCTGTCGGGTTGGTCCGTTGCAGGCGACCTTTGAGTTCCACAATTCGCCTCGTCGCATCCATCTCAAGCAGTCGCGCGATCACGGCCGCTCCATAGTCGCGCAATGACTCGTCATCATCGCTGCGCGAATGTAAGGGATCAACTGCGAACTCCCGAACGTACGCGCGCAGTCCATCGTCGGGACACCTCGCTAATAGCGCCTCGATCCACTCCCTGCCATCAGCGACGGCCCCCGGGGAACCCGCCTGGGTGACAACCTCGTGAACAGCCACGTGGACATCCGCTGTGTAGGCCTGCGGTTCAACCGAGGCGTACCAGGCAGCAATGTGCTGCGGGATCTGAATTGCGCACTTCAATGCTTCACGTTCAACTTGGGTCGCCGTGCTCTTCGGATCAGGCCGCTGCCAGCCGGGGCTGGTCCGTGGTGAATCCTCTGCATGTTCCGGCAATCCCGCGTCGGTTGCCTGCCGCCCACGAGGACTCGGCGCACCCGCGGAGGAGGATGCCTTCGGGTTGTTCGTGGCCTGACGAACGGCTTCACTCACCGCGCTGGGCTCCATCCCCAACCAGCCGGCCACCATCCGTGTGTATTCCGGGCGCAGGGCCCGGTCCCGAATTGTCGCCAAGACCGGTGCGGCAGCACGTAGGCCCGCAACGCGACCCTCAGCCGTGTTCAAGTCGTAATCCTCGAGCGTCGCTCGGATCGCGAACTCGAAGAGCGGAACTCTGCGGGCGATGAGTTCGCGCACGGCCTCCGGGCCGCTTTGCAGTCGGAGTTCACAAGGATCAAGTCCATTCGGCTCAATCGCAACAAATGTCTGGGATACGAATCGTTGATCCTCGTTGAATGCTCGCAAGGCGGCTTTGCGTCCGGCGGCGTCACCATCGAAAGTGAAGATCACTTGACCGCGGAATTCGTCCTGGTCCATGAGCAGCCGCCGCAGGACCTTGATGTGATCGACCCCGAATGCCGTTCCGCAGGTGGCAACCGCTGTCCCCACCCCGGACAGATGGGCCGCCATGACATCTGTGTAGCCCTCGACGATCACGGCCTGCTGGCTGCGGGAAATGTCCTTGCGAGCGAGATCCACCCCGTACAGCACCTGAGATTTCTTGTAGAGAGGGGTCTCAGGCGTGTTGAGGTACTTCGGGCCTTCGTCGTCCTCACGCAGCTTTCGCGCACCGAATCCCACCACGTCGCCGGACAGGTCCCGAATCGGCCAGAGCAGGCGCCCGCGGAATCGATCGTAGGGACCACGTTTGCCCGCTACCGCGAGACCTCCGGTGATCAACTCCTGATCAGTGAAATTCTTGGCCCGCAGATGATTCGTTAGGCCATCCCATGCGTTGGGTGCGTAACCCACGCCAAAGTGCTCCGCGGCGGCCTGATCGAAGTCACGTTCCTTAAGAAACCGACGGCCCAGTTCAGCATCGGGACCATTGAGTTGCTCGGCATAGAACTCCGCGGCCGCCTTGTGCGCCTCCACTAGCCTCGTGCGCAACCCCTTCAGGCGATCGGGCTGGGCAGATCCGCCCTCCTCATACCGAAGCTG
>DMNR01000098.1:1774-3255 GCA_003452655.1 Actinomycetota bacterium
GACAAAGTCGATCACGTCGCCACCCTCCTGGCATCCGAAGCAATGCCAGTAGCCCTTAGCTGGGGTGACGTGGAATGACGGGCTTCGTTCATCGTGAAACGGACATAGGCCCTTGAGTGAACCGCCGCCTGCGGGCTTCAGAGCGACCACATCGCGCACGACCTCGTCGACTCGGGCTCGCTCGCGCACCAAGACGATGTCGGTGTCCTTGATTCGCGGCACGGGGCCATCCTATGCGGGCAAGGTCAGCGGGCCGCCGCTAATCCACAAATGGGTTGCGGCACACTGCCTGCATGACGATCGATGTTGCCGCCTGCCGGGCAGATACCCCCGCTTGCGAGGGTCAGGCATTCCTCGATAACGCCGGATCGGCCCTGTCACCGACGGCAGTTACGCGTACTGTCATCGACTACCTCAAGCGCGAGCAAGAGGTCGGTGGTTACGCGGCGATGGATGAGGCACAGGATCGAATTCTGGCGGTCAACGCCAGCGCAGGTGAGCTGGTGGGTGTGCCAGTTGATCAGGTTGCACTCCAGACCTCCGCGACGGCGGCCTGGCGACGGGCATTCGGCAGTATTCCGCTGCGGGCCGGAGACCGGATCCTCACGACCAGGGCCGAGTACGCGAGCAACGTGCTGCCGATGCTTCAGGCGAGCAGGCGGGTCGGTGCAATCGTTGAGTTCATTCCAGACGGACCTGATGGAACCGTCGATCCAGCGGCCCTAGGCGCCATGCTTGACGAGCGAGTCAGAGTCGTGGCCATCACTCATGCGGCCAGCCAGAACGGCTTGATCGTTGACGCTGCAGGGATCGGTGCGGTCCTGCGCGAATCCGGCTCTCCTGCGTGGTACCTCCTCGATGCGTGCCAGTCCTTAGGCCAACTGCCCGTCGACATGACGGCGATCGGCGCGGACTTCATCGCGGCGACGGGGCGCAAGTTCCTACGCGGTCCTCGAGGAACCGGGTTCCTTGCTGTTTCACCGCGGGTACTGGCCGAGCTTGAACCAGTGCCCATCGACATGTTCGGCGCGGCGTGGGACGGCGACCAAAGCTACGAACTCAGCGCGACTGCCAGCCGCTATCAGAGTTTCGAGACGTCCTACGCAGCGGTGCTCGGGCTTGGTGCGGCAATCGACTACTCGCTCGCGCTCGGTCTGCACAACATTCGCGAGCGAATCAATGGCCTCGCCACGAGCCTGCGCGCGCAGCTAAGCGAACTACCCGGAGTTCGAGTCCTTGACCGCGGGGCCGAGCAGTCCGGAATTGTGGTGTTCAGCTGTCCCGGCGACGACAGTTGGGATGCTGCGCGCGAGCTGCGGGCCAAGGCAGTTACCGTGACGGCGGTGACACGCCCCACCAATCCACCGGACGTTGACAGGTACGGGGCTTCGTGTGTACTGCGTGCTTCACCACATGTCTTCAACACCGACGAAGACTTGGCGGCGCTTGTCGCCGCCCTGTGAACCCGACCACTGCCGCAC
>DMNR01000098.1:3326-5330 GCA_003452655.1 Actinomycetota bacterium
GCAACCTGATCGATGATCACTCGCTTCGCCGCTGCATCGCCGTTTGCCGCTGACCATGCTGGTCCAAAGGATGCGTCAAGCGCCCGAGGCGCCTTACGGCCCAAAGCGTCAACCAACTCCAGAACGACCTCCTGCTGGCGCGCGTAGATGGCGGCGGCCTGTGGGCGCTGAAAGACGAAAAGATTCGCCAGTGCTTTGAGTACAGCAACCTCACTGCGCTGCGGTGCCGGCACAACAACATCTGCGGCGTACCGCGTGAGCCTGCCAGTACCGAATCGATCGCGGGTTGCAGCCATGGTGGGAGCCACGAACCTGCCGGTGAGCTGACTTGTCATGTTCTTCAACGCAGCCAGGTGTCCCAGAGTCCCATCGAATTCGGTGAGCCAATAGGGCAGGCCGAGAACCCGATCAAGGGCGTCGGAGAGCTCAGCGAGATCAATACTTGGTGCGTACCACTCGTGGGCGAGCTGGCACACTGCCGCCCGTTCATCTGAGGCCTGAATCGCTGCGAGGTCGATATGGCCTGCGTGGACACCATCCTCAACATCGTGGACGGAATACGCGACGTCGTCCGACCAATCCATTACCTGCGCCTCGAAGCAGCGCCGATCGTCAGGTGCGTTGAGCCGCACCCACTCGAAGACCGCGAGGTCGTCGTCGTAGGTGTTGAATTTGCGGTTCCCTGCCCGGAGAGGCCACGGGTATTTGATCACTGAGTCCAGCGACGCTCTGGTCAAGTTGAGGCCAGCGGGGCGACCATCGGAGTCTGTGACTTTTGGTTCAAGCCGCGTGAGTAACCGAAGACTCTGCGCATTACCTTCAAACCCGCCGATGTCGGCCGCCGCTTCGTTGAGCGCATCCTCACCATTGTGGCCGAATGGTGGATGACCAAGATCGTGTGCAAGCCCGGCCAAGTCGGCTACGTCAGGATTGCAGCCCATGGCTGCCCCAAGCTCACGGCTGATCTGCGCAACTTCCAAAGTGTGGGTCAGCCGGGTTCGCGGGAAGTCGGATTCGCCAGCCAACACAACCTGCGTCTTCGCGGCCAGCCGTCGCAACGCGGAGGAGTGCAGGACCCTGGCACGGTCACGTTCGAATGCTGTGCGCCCCGCCCGCTTGATCGGCTCGGTGACATGGCGCTGCTGATCGGACTCGGTGTAGCCAGGCAACGGCGCTGCCTGGCCAACTAGATGCCCAACTACCGAATCGCCCACAGTGTGAAACCTAGCGACTTACCGCTGGACGATGCGCGGAACGTCCCACTGGTCGAATCCTTCGAATGCCAGATACGCAAGCGTTTCACGGAAGAGGTATTCGCTGGTCGGCTGGCTGCCATCGCCAGCCTGTGTTGGGTTCGTGTGGACGTCAAATCCGAGGCGATTCGCCATGGCTCGGCTGCGCGCCATGTGCGCCGGGTCGGAATCGAGTGTGATTGAAGTCCAACCGTTTGCCGCTGCCAATTCGGCGACCATGATCATGCTCTCTCGCGTATTACTGCCGGCCTTGGCCGCAACGACGTCAGTCGCCGGAACGCCATTCGTGATCAGCCATTCGCGGCCGACACCAGCCTCCGTAAATCGGTCGCCATTCTGTTTACCGCCGACTGTGATGATTCGCGGTGCGACGCCGTCGCGGTAAAGCGCCAGGGCATGAGCGAGACGCGCTTTGAGAACTGGTGACGGCTTGCCATCAAACTGCGCGGCGCCGAGGACGACGATCGCATCGGTCTTGTCGGTCTGGATGACTTCCGACTCCGATGACACATATTTGTACGCGCCACCGAGGACAATGAAGGGCAGCAAGATCGCCGCCACAATGGCGATTCCGAGGATGGCCGGAAACCCCGCGTGCGGCATGCGCGTTCGCGGACCCGCAACGACCCTCGGACGATCGTCGTTGCGGGCACCCGTCGACGACGTGTCACGCGGTGCGCGTGGGTCGGTAATGGGCGGTGAGGGCATCGCGCCATTGTGTCAGCCAATTGCCAATGTCGACAGCGATTTG
>DMNR01000334.1 GCA_003452655.1 Actinomycetota bacterium
GTCTGGTTCGCGGCGCGGTTATTCGCCCACACCGCCTTCCCCGCGGTTGGCAAGCGTGAAGGTGCTTGACCACTGGTGAGCGCGTGGATTTCGATAGAACAAGACGAGTTCTTCGAGTTGTTCCTGACTAAGCAAGCCTTCGTCGAGGGCGGCGGCGAGCAACTGCGGATATGAGACAAGCGAGACCACCGGAACCCTCAGCTCTCGGAAGCGATCACGCATGGCATGGAAGTCCCAGTTCACGATCGAGACGATGCCGATCACATTGATGTGGGTCTCGTCCCTGACAGCATTGACGGCTCGCACGAGAGACTCACCGCTCGCGACGAGATCGTCGACGATCACCGCACTGATGCTGTCGAGTCGGTTGTCTCGGTCGGGAATGCCCGCAACTAGCCCGCCTACGCCATGGTTCTTTGGCTGCTTTCGAACGAATGTCGTGCGGATGTGGAGTTCGTCTGCGACCAGTGATGACCAGGTGATGCCGGCCTCAGCCATTCCGATCGCATAGTCTGGGCTGCCGAAGTGCGACAAGATGGCCGATCCGAGAGCCTTCTTGATGAGCGTGCGGCCGCCTGGATGCCCCATCATCCTGCGGCAGTCTGTGTAGACGGGAGCCCGGAAGCCGCTCTTCCATGTGAAGAACTCGGTCTCGCTGACCAGGTATGCCCCCGATTGGACCATTGTCCGCGCAACGCGATGCGCTGTGGGCTCGTAGATTGCGAGTGCGCCAGGTTGGTGCATGTCATGGACCCCTTCCCCATTGCTGACGAGAGGAAGGCTACCACCGGCATATGCAACATGCAAGAATTTTCAGCGAACATCCCCCTGCTGCCCAATGAGTGGTGCTCGTCGCTCATCCAGGCGAATCGAGGGCGAGACACCCAACGAGCAGCCGCTTCTTTCTGCCGTCCACCGGCATGGTCCGCGATTCCGGGTCCACATCCCGCATGTTGACGGGCTTAGGCGTTGAGCCGATCTGCCCGATAGTCTCCTCTACCCATAGGGATGCAGGAGGCAGACCACCTCGTTGAGGTTCTGCTACTCCAGCGGCGCTACTCGAGCGAGACTGCACCCGCGAATACCTCCCTGCAGGCGCCGACCTGCACTGGACCTATGTCGGTCAGATCGAGCGCGGCGAACGCTAAGTCTCTCTGAGAAGCATCCTCAAGATCGCTGAAGTGCTCTACGCCGACCCGGGGCCAATCTTCACTCTTGGTGAAGGCGACCGCGTCTGACGTTGTCGTGCGGGTAGGCTGCAACGGGCCTGAGTTGCGCCCCGCCCGCCCGCTCGTTACCCATGATCACCCCTCAAGTGCCAAGAGTTGACAATCCGGGAAAGCCCCATGGACAGCGACGCGTTAAGCTCCGGAATCTATTTCAGGGTCGAGTGCACGGGCCGCGCAATTGTTCCAGTCGCGTAGGCGCTCATGAGCCCAGCCCGGTCCGCCTGCATATTCGCGTAGGTTAATCATCCCGCTCTCGTTGGTCGTGTAGGCCTTGAGCCCATAAGCCTTGCGAAACACTCCGATGCCTCGAAAGGCCGCCGGGACGAGCGCAAAGACCTCCAGATCACTACTGCCAAGTTGTTTCCACCACCGGCCACTTCTGGGCAAGAGCGCGTCGATCGCCTCGATCCCCTTTGCAACGACCCTCGGTTCGCAAGCGCAATCCTCGGCAAGTAGGGCGACCTCCTCGTCGAATTGTGCGCGCTTCATGACTCCACCGTGAAGCCATATCAGGTGTTGCCAAAGGCGGGGTAGTACTTCTGGCTCTTCGAAGTCGCCTAGACGCGCTACCCGCTCTGCCCATTCTCCGTGAGCCTGTTCACCAACGAGAAGACACTGGACAGCGGTCACGAGAATCGTCAAACGCGCACGCGTCTGGAGCCAGAGGCATCCCTGGACATGATCATGGCGCCCGAAGTAGAGGGCGTCGTCGAACTCCCCGTCGGACGTACATGCTTGACGAGATAGATCCGAAAGGTCGGGATCCCCCCAATAGGCCTGAACGATCTCAAAGAGTCGATCGGCGGGTGATCTCATCGTTGGAATCAAGTCTCTGATGCAGTGCAGGTAGTCCCGAACCGCAACCCACAAGCCTTCGTCTGCCGGCCAGTCCTTCCTTGCAAGGCTGGCTGCCATCTGTCGTTGTAGGCGACACGCATAGAGCCACTTGTGAACGAGCCCGATACGGCCGGAACCAATCGTCGGCACAACGCTGGCGATCGACTCCATCAACCCGCCGATGTCGACGCCGTGCGGTCCGTCGGATCTCCGGGCTTTTATACAGTGAAGGCCGGTGTCTGCAGGATCTCCAGGGAGACCTGCGAAATTGCATGGTAAGGAGTTGTCAAAGTCCGCTAGCGCGATGAACAGCGTCGCGTCACTTTCAAGGTACTTGCAAACTCCATGGGTCTTGAAGACATCCTTCCAGCCCCAGTCGCCGCTCTTTGCCTCAACAACAATCTGGAAAGAGGGCGCGCCGGGTCGAAGGAGGGTCGCGATCGCGTCAACCTCGAAGAAGCGGTGGCCCCTATTCTCGGGTTCAACGGGACTTGCGTTTGCCTCGACGTAGTAGCCGAGAGCATGCAGACAGGCCAGGACGATATCCTCGAAAAGATCGCCACTCAGGGGTGGCAATCGCACCGGATAGGTCGCGTTCACCGATTCTTGTCCACGAGTGTCCTGCACCTTCTATGTAGCTCCCCCAACTCACTTGAACTCGCCCGGCTCTAGTCGCGAACGACTACACGAGGCCCATAAACGACTAGTTGACGAACATGTGCGACCCGTATCCGCCGAGCTGTGCCCCGCATCGGCTCATGTCCGAGCTGGGTCGAGCTTCCGAACGTGTCGCACTTGATGGGGCAAGACTACCGACGAAGAGTTCAACCAGACCACACACACCCGCGCAACGGCACGATTCGGGACGACGTCGCCTTACCCCACGTTCAAGTTCAACTTCAGTCGCGCCAGG
>DMNR01000002.1:0-1741 GCA_003452655.1 Actinomycetota bacterium
TCTTATTGATCCCGGTGGCAATAGTGTTGCGTGCCCATCGAGACCTGGGAACCGGTCTGCGTCAGGACCGCCCAGGCCCGGCCCGGGGCCGGTTGTCGGGTGTGTGGGGTTTGGCGGTACGCCTCCAGGATCGGGTCTTCTTGGCGTGGGCCTTCGCAGTCGTCGTTTTCGGTTTGTTGATCGGTTCCCTGGCAGATGGTGTGACGGACTTCTTGACGTCCCCAAATGCTCAGGAGTTCATCCAGAAACTCGGCGGCGCAAGTGCACTAACCGATGCATTCCTCGCCGCCCAGATTGCGATTATGGGAATCCTTGTTTCTGTGTACGGCGTCTCTGCGGCCAACCACCTAAGAAGTGAGGAAACTTCGGGTCACGCGGAGGTCATCCTTGCGACAGCGGCGACGCGCACGAAGTGGGCCACGAGTCACTACGTGGCCGCACTGCTTGGCGTCGCAGTGCTGTTGCTGCTTACTGGTCTGTCGGTCGGAGTTGGCGCGGGCTTCGCGCTGCACGACAGCAGTCAGGTCGCTCGGGTGACGGTTGCTGCGCTGGCACAGATTCCGGCGGCATGGGTCGTGACGAGCGTGGTACTGCTCATCTTCGGTTGGATGCCTCGACTCACGTACGCAGCGTGGGGATTTCTCGTCGCGTTCGTTGCACTCGGCGAGTTTGGGGTGCTGTGGAATGCGCCGCAGTGGTTGATGGACCTGTCGCCATTCGAGCACTCGCCGCAGTTGCCTGTTGGAATGGACGCCGTCGCACCGGTGGTATGGCTGACATTGGTTGCTGCCGCGGTAGGTGCGGTCGGCTATCTGGGGTGGCGTCATCGAGACCTGGCTGAGTGACACAGGCCCGCGCTTGAGGACGGAAACCTTGGGGAACTCCATTCAGGGGGCCCAAACGGGCGCATTCAGTACGTGGACCGCGCGTTCTAAGGCAGAGTCGACTCATGGCTGAAATCACAATCAACATCGCTCAGTCCGTCCTCGATGAGGTTGGTCGGTTGGCGAACGAATCGGGCGACACCGTCGAGAACCTGATTGCATCGAAAGTTGCCAATGCATTCGGGACAGAGCACGCGACCGTCTTTCAGATCTCGACCACAAACGCGCTCATCGAGGGTGTGCAGAACAAGGCTGTCACGGTGGGCGATCTGCGCGCCCATGGCGATTTCGGCCTCGGAACCTTCGCAAACTTTGCTGGTGAGATGGTGATCATCGACGGTGAGTTCATTTGTGTGCCCGGCCATGGCCTGCCACACCTGGCGAACGATTCTGACCCTGTGCCGTTCGCGGTCGTTTCCGCATTTCGCCCAGATACCAATTCGAGATCGGGGCGTATCACGGATTTCAACGAGCTCGCCGCGACGCTCGACTCCTTGCGCGCCAGCGACAACTTCTTCTACGCCGTTCGGCTCGATGGGGACTTCACTCGCGTCCATACCCGCGCGGTTTGCCCGACGAAGCCTGGTGCCGGACTGGCGGACGCAGCACAATCACAGGCAGAGTTTCGCTTCGAGAACGTCAAGGGGAGCGTCGTTGGGTTCTGGTTCCCGTCGTACGCGGGAACCCTCAACGTTGTTGGTTGGCACCTTCACTTCATCAGTGATGATCGCTCAGCGGGAGGCCACCTTCTGGGCCTTTCTGCAGATGATCTGGAGATTCAACTGCAGACGATGGAGGACCTGCACGTCTCGCTGCCGGAGACCAAGGAATTCATGCGAGCGACTCTCGACTTCGAT
>DMNR01000002.1:1845-2985 GCA_003452655.1 Actinomycetota bacterium
TAGGGCCGACGAGGGGAGCTGAATCGCTAACCGCCTGATTGCAGTTGTTTCAGGCCATGTGAGACCACCACGTCAGGCTGAAACAACGAGACTTCCGAGACTTGTCGATCCCGCTGCAACCCCACGCAGCAGATCAGCCTGCCTTCACCGGTAACTGCAAAAGCAGTGACCCTGCCTTCTGCGAATGAGATGACGACCTCCACCAAGGAGACATCCGCACAGCGCTTCTTGAAACGCTCGACAGCGCTGATGAGGCAACCTTAGATTCCGCGGTTTCCGTCGGTCCGCGCGGTCTGGCCCCGTTCCGCGGAACTCCAACGGTGATCGTTTTGTATGGGACTGACCCGATCAGCCGACGGCGACTCGGTCTCGGGAGTTGTCCGAAGACATCACCGGTCGGGAATTACCTGCCGACATTTGAAGCTGGTGCGGCTAAAAGTCGAGCAGGTGGTCGCCGTTTTGCCACACCACCAGACCGTTCCGCTCTCCGACGATTTGAACATCCCCGTTAGCAGTCAACCGCAGGAACAGCTTGCCGGTTTCGTCGTTCTGGCGGTGCGCGGTATCGCTGCGCCAGGAGGGGTCCGGGACACCGCACCAGATATCACCGTTAGCCATCAACTGCAGGTACGGGACGGTGTGCTTACCTAGTGCCATCTCGCGGATTCCCGAACCTGACTCGATGCGCAGGTAGACGCTGTTGTCGTTTCGCTGCACCAGCCGCATCGACGCCTTGCCGTCCGGTGCGCGCATGATGTCGCCAGTGCCGAGTTGTCGGTTCTTCGAATCCAGTTGCGCGACCTCTTTGCCACGAAGGTAGACGTTTCGGGACTCTCCAGAGTCAAGATCCGTAACAGTGAGGTAGTGGATGTTCGCCAGCTTTGGCGATTGGGCAACTCTGGTGAATGGTCCCCAATAGCTCGCCTTGAGCGTGTGCTTGGTTGTTGGGGTCACCGCAACGTTCTGCGCGGAATACCCCGTCACCGAAAGTTTCAAAGGCAGACGCTTGGACGGGTTCACAGCATCGAGAACGACCCGATCATCCGAGTCGCGACGGGCAGCGACGCTTTCCAGGAACTCCGGGTGCATCTCGCCATTTGCCCACAACACCTGCTGGTTCTTGGTTCCCCGAATCTGCAC
>DMNR01000081.1:0-375 GCA_003452655.1 Actinomycetota bacterium
GCTCACGGAAGGCTGATTGATCAGGTCGTCGGGCCGCCAGCCGAACTGGCTGCTGGCAGGTGATGCCCACAGGATGACCCCATCGCGGATCCACAAGACCAGATCGCCCGTGTTGCTCGCGAGCATCCGGAACTTGCGCTCGCTGTCGGCAAGCTCGGTGACGGCGTCGACCTCGCCGGTCACATCGACGATGCTGCCGCCAGTGCCGATGAAGTCCCCGCCCGAGTCGAAGGTCGGAGCGATCGTGAATTGGCCCCAGAAGACGCTACCGTCCGCACGGACGTACCGAGCACGCCAACTTGCGATGGCCAAACCAGTAGCCGAACGGTCCGCCAACTCGGTGACCCGTTCAACATCGTCGGGGAAGATGAGGGA
>DMNR01000081.1:545-4572 GCA_003452655.1 Actinomycetota bacterium
GAAGACTCGATGAGCTGAGCCCAGTGAGAACCGTCGCCCGTGTCAGCTGTGGGGACTCGGACGGTGGTGGACACAAGAGAGCAGACTACCCGCGAAATCGCGATCGCGAATTCGATCCGCGAATCTTCTTCAACGTGCTCAGCCGCGCGGGACGAGGTCGCTCGCCCGAAATTGCGTCCCCTGAGAAATTGCAGTGAGATGATCAGGTGCGGATCCGAATCACAGCTCTCACCTCGGCCTTGGTGGCGTTAACGCTGCCCCTGGCAGGTTGTATGAGCAACCCGCCTGAGGCCGCTCCGGCACAACCCGACACTCTGTGGCAACAGGCCCGAGAAGTGACGCGCGGCGACCCTTGGTTGGTCGGTGTTGGAGACTCGTTCATTTCTGGCGAAGGCGGCCGCTGGGCAAGCAATGGGACGAGCAATGCGCAGATTCCGGAGAACGGCGGGTGGATGCTGGGCACCAGCGACCAGGCGTATGGCGATGCCGCGAACGGCACCGAGACGATTCCCTATTGCCACCGCAGCGCAACGGCCACGTCGTTCGTGGGCGACGGTTGGAACGTCAAGAACTTGGCCTGCTCGGGTGCGATGACCACAAGTTTCGTCAAATCCTATGGCCGCGCGAAACCGGGCATCGACTTCGCCTCCACGCAGACGCCAGGCGGCCTCAAGTTCGTCGGACAGGCGCAATTGCTTCAGGATTTCGCGAAAGATCACGACGTCAAAGCCGTGGCGCTGTCGATCGGGGGCAACGACCTTGGGTTCGCTGACATCATCGCGACCTGTCTGACTGACTGGATCGTTGACACGAAGTGCAGCAATTCGGACTTCATCGCCGCCCGCATCAATCCGGCAGCCAAGAAGATCATCACGAACCGCGTCTTCGCGGCGATCGAGAACGTGAACCAAGCGATGACGAAGGCGGGCTACAAGCCGGATCAGTGGCGGCTCATGGTCCAACTACCGCCATCACCGGTGCCTCCGGCGGAGTTGGCCTCATACCCCGACGTTGGATTCAGCCGCCAGATCCTCGGTGGCTGCGGGATGCTCGATGCTGATCTCAACTTTGCTAACGACACCTTGCTCCCGTTCCTCGATTCGACGGTCGTGTCGGCAGCTGCCAAGGCCGAGAAGAACAAGAGCAACGCACCGATCACCACTGTCGATATGAAGGATGCGCTCGTCGGCCATCGACTATGCGAAAAGGGCACGACGCGTCCGGATGCGGGAACCGGAATTCCGCCAAATGGATTCGCGCAAAACACCGAGTGGGTCAGGTTCATCTCGGTGCTCGCGGCTGAGGGGTATGCGGAGTCCTCCGAGGCACAAGAGGCTGTTCACCCGACGTACTTCGGGCAGCGAACCCTGTCGTCCTGCATGCGGGCGGCACTCGCGCTGCCACCAGCGACAGAGGGCGTGTTCTGCACCCGTGACGAAGTGCTGAGCTTTAACGAGGATTCCCAGCCGAAGGTCACTGTTACCGCCGCAAAGCTCCCGTACTGATTTCAGGGCGACTCGGATCTTTCTTCGGCCGCGTGGTTTAAGTAGGACGTTGTCCGGGTAAATAGCTCTCGACACGCACTACTGCCCATCAGCATTCAAGGAGACACCGTGAAGACCAACCGCCTCGCTCGCACCATCGCAGTCGTCGGGCTCGCCACCGCAGGTCTGGTGGGCACGGCAGGGATGGCCTCTGCCAGCCAGTCCGTTGCCCCGCCGAGCCATAAGGTTGTCAGCGCCCAAGAAAATCCGGTCCAACTGTTCGCTGGAGGTGTCCGGATGCACTACAAGAATGACACCGACCAGAAGATCAAATTGACGAGCACTGCCAAGTACCCGACGACCGTCTTCCTCGATCCCGGCATGACCGGATCAGTCGCGGGCCAGGAAGTCTCGGGCACCGATGTATACGTAAAGGTGGACTACCTGCGCGACGGCAAGAGCGTCGACATGTGGGGTAAGAACTCCGAGATCTGGCGTCCGAGTATTGGCTTCGGGGACGGCTCGAATTGGGACAGGTATTCGGTGGACCAATCACGCGACAAGTCCGAAGGCGGCAAGGACTTCACTGTAACCCGCAACAGCGATGGCAACTGGACCAAGGAATTCACAATCAACGTGAAGTAGCCACTGGGCGAATAAGCGGCCGAAGGCCGAGGCCGCTGGACCGACTAACTATTCCAGAACGCGGCCATCTCGACAGCATCGTTCGCGGCCTGTTCATCGCCGAGAGCGATCGCCTCGGGAACCGCGGAGGGATCCATGAGTCGCGCCATATCCACCTTGCTTGGTCCACGAGCGAATGCCTTGGTTCCCGTGCGGTGCAATTCGGTCAGCTCGTTCGTCAGGTTGCCCGGCTGGATGGTCATCGTGGCGACCTCCTGCTTGAGGGCTGCTCCAAGGGAGATGACCAACGCGCGGCCGGAACCAGCCACCAAGTCGCAGTGTGTTCCCGACCCGCTTACTCCACCGTCCATGCACCAGCGGTCATGGATCGGTTGCGGGCTGAAGATGCCCGGCACCGCGCTGCTGGCAGCGGCCGCCCGGACGGATGAGACCCCCGACTTCTGGGTGACCACCAAGCGCTCGCCGGTGTACGTGTCGACGGTGGTGATCTGAAGCGCCGGCGAAGACCAACCGCGGGCCGCGATCGCGAAGCCCGTGCTGCGGCGCATCTCGGCTGCGGTTGGCGTGTGGGCGGCCAAGGCTGCGTGTCCAATCGCCTGAATCGTCTCGGGCCGGTTGTTGTCTGCCGCCCGGAACATGTCGATCGCGCGAATTTGGCTGGGGTAGAAGTCCGAGGCAGGGGCGAGAAGTCCAACGAGCGCCGGAACCTTGGCAATCCAGTTGACCTGCTTGGCGAATCGAGCCAGACCACGGTTGGAAAGAATCGAAGCGACGACCGATCCCGCAGAGGTGCCGACGATGATCTCGGCTTGCTCAAGTTCGACCCCACGCTTGATAAGGCCGTTGAGATAGGCGACCTGCCAGGCCACGAAGTACACCCCGCCCCCGCCCAGCACCAGAGTTCGCCCGGCACCCTCTCCGTACCGCGCATCAAACGAGATTGGCTTGGCGAGCGCCCCGTTTGCCGGATCGAGTTCGACGGCGACGAGGGCTTGAGGATCGGCGGCTTCGGGTGCAGGGGTGTCCATGGCCGACGATGCTATGGCCGCAGGCACGCGGATGCATCCGCTGATTCGCCCAGACACCGGCATTCGGTGAGATTGGCGTCGTGAGTGACCGAATCGACCGAATCTCGAATTGTGGACGTCGAAGTGCTGCTTTAGGGTCGCAGTCGTGTACTCAGAAACGTTCCAGATTCGGTGGGATGAGGTTGATCCCAACCAGCACATGCGTCACACCGTGTACATAACCTACGGAGCCGAGGCACGGATGGCCGTGTTTGCCGAGAATGGAATCAAGTTCCCCACAGATGGCGGCGTCGGCGTCGCTCCGGTCTTGTTCCGCGAGGAAGCGATCTACCGCCGAGAGGTTCCAATCGGTGCGCGCATCGAGGTTCGCACCGAGGTGACCAATATTTCGGGCGACGGCGGTCGATGGTCAATGCGTCACGAAATCATCCGGCCAGATGGACAGCTCGCCGCGACCATCGATGTTGATGGCGCGTGGATCGACATGGTGACTCGAAAGCTCGCACTTCCACCGCCCGACATCGCCGAGCGCATGCGCGCGTTGATACCCGCCACTTCGTAGCCACCGACGTCCGTGGCGCAGCCTGAACGCGGCATCCTCAGGAGCTTGGCCACGAAGCAAGCGGTCGTTCATTCGCTGCCCGAGCCCGGCGACCTGAGAGCCGAGTCAGCGCGTCGGCCAGCACGGTTGCCGTGTCCGCGGGGTCGATGATTTCATCGATCAACATGGCTTCGGCAAGTCGGTAGGGGCTGTTATCCGCCGGATCAACGTCGCTGCCGATAACGTTCGCGGCCACCTGTGGGTCCATGAATCCAACCTCCGCTCCCGGCCACGACACCAATAGATCCGAACCCATCCCGGACCCACCC
>DMNR01000404.1:0-359 GCA_003452655.1 Actinomycetota bacterium
TAAAAGAGACAGGTCCATCGCTCGCCAGTGAGCGGAGCCAGCTGTACATGCGTTGGCCGACATCGCGCATTGATTCCCCGCCAGGAGCGGCGAAGTCCACCCCTGAGCGTGCGATGCGCGCGCTCATTGTCGGTGTGTAGGTGTTTGCTCGGAGTCGACCTGTCCATTCGCCTTGTTCGAGTTCTTGCAGTCGGTCATCGACCTGGACCACGTTCGGGTAGCCCGTCACTGACAAAGCTAGTCGCGCGGTCTCCAATGTTCGGACCGCTGGCGAGCTATAGACAACGTCGGGGGAGTACCCGACGGCTCTCAGTCTCTCGCCGAGTTCTACCGCTTGTTGTTCGCCAGCGGCGGTGAGT
>DMNR01000404.1:562-2516 GCA_003452655.1 Actinomycetota bacterium
GACTGTGATTGGACCGGCCACCGATGACATGGAGCTGCGTGTTCGCGACGGATTCAGCATGGCGGATCAGTGCGACACGGATCGGCGCTGCATCGCGGGCCTCCTGGGCTAGTTCCGAATCGTCCACTGCGTCCGAACGCCCGTGAACGTGTGGCGCTTGAACGGGCATAATTCGATCATCAGTCATTCCTGAACCTCACGCAAATCTCACTCGGCATCAAATCGGGATGTCTCAAGGATGCGTGGGAGGTCAGACAGCCAGACCAAAACGATCAACCCGAGCGTGGTTGCGACTGTTCGATTGTCGGACAGCACACAGAGCATGCGTGGAACCGCAGTCCGGTTGCATCCGTCGGACCTAGATGATCTTGGAATGCTTGGGGGAGCGCTGTGTCGTACATGAGCAAGAAGGCCGCCGTCAATGACTCGCTCGATGGCGTCGGGCTTCTCATGATGTTCTGCCTAGTCGTGCTCGCTCTGATGGTCGGCGTCTTCATCGTTGCTGGATGGCTTGTGTACAAGGCCGTTCAACTCATCTATCGGTCAGTCTCAAGTCGCACAGATGAGCCAATTCCAGCTTCTCCTGAGCGTGCGCTGGTCGGGGTCCAGACTGTCGCGGCTAGTCATGCGGGTGAAGCAGCAGTATTGAGTGCGCCTGTGTCGGAAACGTTTCCACAGGTGCACGCAGCACAAGGCCCCACTTCGGTTGCGGTCGATGATCTGCAGCCACCATGGAATGAAGAGAAGATCTTCCAAGTCATCCAGTCCCGATATGCACTCGATGTTCAGATCGATCTCATGCGTTTGCTAGCCCACGCTGAAGAATCGGGTTGTCGGATCTACTACGGATCTGGCGCGCAACCTGCGATAGCTGGTTGGTACACGTCGGCGGGCGTCGAGTTCTCAGCATGGAATCTCTACCTACCTTCTTCGGCCGAAGATCAAAGCGCACGCGTTCTGGTCAAGCTGGCGGGCATGAAGAAGAAGCTGGGGGATGCCGCTGTGGAGGAAGCCCTCAGTAGGACCAAGTTCGGCGACACTAAGTCCAGCGGCACGGACTCTGGAAACTCGGTGCGCGTCGACGACCTCACCTCAGCCGATATCGACGAACTGATCGAAGCGACCAACTTCCTGATCCAGCGGTAGCGCGTTCGAAGATCGCAGAGGAGTGCGGATTTGATCCTGCACTTGTTGGGCCGAGATATCGATGTTCAGCGACGTCCGAACTTGGTTGTCAGCAGGTAGCGGTATGGCTTGCCGTTGAGTGCGTAGAGGGCCGCCTGCGCGCGTACCGTCTGTTCCCATATGGTCCCCGCGATGAGGATCGCGATGGCCCAGAACACGTAACGAGGGGCCTGTGACTCGAGGTAGAGAACCAAGTTCACAACTATGGCCGTCCACGATCGAGTGACTTGTAGAGTTGATCATGGTTGTGTATCGTTGTGTTGTTCGTCTTGGCCTTCGGGGGAAGGCTACTTGTCGCGGTGGCGAGGTCTGAGTCGGACTTCGGTGTACTTCCTGGGGGCTTTCATGGTGAACAAGACGAGGCGTGCTTTCTGTGTCGTCTTTCTGACTACACTCGCGTTGATCGGCATCGTCCTCGTCGCGCCTTTGCAGCCGGCCACGGCGAAGGTCTCGAAGAAGACTGCTCTGACAGTGTCAGTGAGGAATGTGCCCGCGGGTGCTACGCCGCAAGTTTCCGTTACTGGACCAAAGGGCTTTCGTCGCGTAATCACGAGTACAACAACATGGCGATCGATTGCTCCTGGGAAATACAAGGTGCGCGCAACGGCCGCGAGTGCCTCGAACGGACGCGCTTTGCCGCTAGTCGCGAAAAAGACCATTCGAGTCACCAAGAACAAGAAGACCAAATTCACGGTCCCGTTCAGATTCGAACCGGCAACTCCAACAATTAATCCCTCAAATGTGCCCCCCAGGACTGTCCCGGATGCCC
>DMNR01000131.1 GCA_003452655.1 Actinomycetota bacterium
ACCTCGCCTAGTTGCTCGCAGCAGCGATGCAAGGAGTGGTACGACATATGGACCACACCGTGACGAGCGTCCACGGGACGGGCGACTAGCCACGTTCGCGTGGCCTATTTTCGCTTGCGGAAGTGGACCCCGAGCGTCATGCTGTCTAGCAGTTCACGCGGCAACGGGCCGCCACATTCGAACCTTTCTGGATCGTGCGCAGGCGGACGGAAGCAAGGAGGGTACGGGTCGCGGCGAAGGGGGAATGAGCATGTCACCACACGCACCACCCATTCTGAGGCAGGAATGGCAGCCATGCTGACGTCACCCACAATTCGCGGGCCGGTCCTCGTTGGCTGCACGCGAGTGTGGGTCGACGGCTGCATTCCTTCGTTGGCCGCACAGGTGGTGCTGACACGCAACGGCACCAGGCTCGCTGCGGCCACCATCAGGGGAACCTCGGCGCGGCTTTTCGTACCAAGCGGGTTGAACGATATTCCGCTAGAGGCCGAGGATGCGCTCCGTGTGTACCAACTGACACCAGATCAGGTGCAGGCAAAGTCGCCGCCCGACGTGATTTCCGAGGCGCTCTTCGTCGGCCCGTCACCGAACCCCTTGCCGCCTCCAACGTTCGGCGACGACATCTTCCTGCAGAGTCGTTGGCTGCGCCTCACACGAGTAACGCCCGGATCGACTGTGGTCCTCTCTCAAGGTGGCAGCGAGATCGGACGGGAGAATGCTGACGGCGACTCGGTCCACGTTCGACTGACTCGGCAACTGTCAACGGAACCGATCAACGCCTTCGTCGAGCGCCTCGGCTCGCGTTCGACGGCGACCGCCAGCATGATCCCGCGGCTCATTCTCGATGCCGTATCGGGCCCACCAAAGCGTCTCCGCAAACTCACGTCCGATGCAGTCGCCGTCTGCGGCCGCTCGATCGCTGTCGCCGAAGGTTACGCAGGGAGCCTTGTGACTCTCAAGTGGAACCAGGTCGGTGGCTCGCAACGCATCTTGGACTTCGAGGTTGACGACTCAGCTTCCAACCTCGTCGTATCCGATGAGTTTCAACTCGGCGACCAACTCAGCCTGACACAACGATTCCAATCCGACGGGTGGGACGTTCCTAGCGATGCGGTTCATCCGCCCGTGATGGAGTTGGTACCCCAGATCGACAACGTCGAGGGATTCTTGTGTCGCGATGGAGACAACTCATGGATTCGAGTCCGCGGTACACCTGGCGCTCTGGTTCACCTGCGTCACTCTGGCGTGGACCTGATCACGGGGATCATCAACTCCGACACCGGCGTCGGTGAAGTCAGGGTTCCATCTGGTCTGCTACCGAGTGACGCGTCGGAGCTGGCGTTGGTCGCAGAACTCTGCAAGCGGCGAAGTGTGCCACCGTGGCCAACGATCAAAACCGAGGGTGCAGTGGCGGTCCCGCCTTCGCCGAACACCCGCGACTTCTTGCCGAACGAGTTGTACGACTGCTCCAGAGTTGTCAGGGTCACCGGCGTACCCAAGGGCGCAGTGGTGTGGCTCCGCGACGAGGCCACCTACCAGCGCCTCGGGCTGATCGTTGCAACGGGCTTCGACGACGCTATTGCGCTCAACCAACTGCCGGCCGTGGGCAAGATGATCTCGCTCGAACACTACGACTGCTTTGGCCAGCGAAACATTCTCGCTGTCAGGCACGTCGTCGAGCGGCCGAAGAGTGTCATCAAGTTGGTTCCACCATTCGACGGAGACACGTCCGTCAGGGTGCGCAGCATCATCCCTGGTTCGCGGGTTGATGTCCTGATTGACGGCCAGATACTCGATGCGGTCAACGTCGCTGACTTCGAGACCGACGTCATGTGCCAACCGTTGAGGGCCGGGCAGACGATAGAAGCACGTGAACACGGCTGCAGCGGACAGCCACCGGCAGGTTCGTTCTTGGTTGTCGCTCCGAAGGAGGAGGTGATCGTGACGGTCACTGGATCCGACGGGTACGCGCTCATGAAGCAGCCGTTCAATGACCCGACGACTCAAAGCCCGATCGTGTCGACTGTCGATGTCGCGGTCACGGACTCCAAGGGTGCACCGCTTCAGCTGCCCCAGGTGAAGGTGGAGTTGCCAGGTGGTATTCGTCTCTCGCCCGGCACCAACCAGAAGGTGACCTTCACTGAGAACAGGCCCGGCGCCATCACCCCACTCGCATTGCAGGTCGATCTTCCTAATCGATACAGGTTGAACAAGCCAATCGAAGTTCGCCTCCAGGCCCCGCTGACGCTGAGTGTTACGAGGGACGACGCGTCCGAAGCTCACAAGACCCCACTGGACTACACGGGAACAGAGGTGTTCATCGATGGAGTGGAGCAGACGAAGGGTGCATTCACCGGATCTGAACTGCCACTCAAAGCGTTCCGACGTCGGCAAGGCGCGCAGACCCTGACGGTTCGCGTCAAGCTTCGTCTCATGGTGAATGGTGTTGCCGCCAATCTGCCGGACTTCACGAGCCCCCTTGCCGCCGACCCGTTGTCCTACAAGCTGACAATCGAGTTGAGCGGGACAAAGGCGGGAGCGACGCACGTTTCGTATGACGTGAGGATGCGATGAGCTGAACGGGTCTCGAACCTGAGCTGCGCGATTGAGTCCGGAAGTACCAGCAGCTCACGTCGACCAGGGCCGGGGCCAGTAGGGTCGAACCATGGCGATCGCGAAGGTCTGCGGCATCGAGACCGAGTACGGCATCCTCGTTCGTGGCCCGGTGCACGACAACGCCAGCAACCCGGTCGCCGCGTCGTCGCTGCTGATCAACGCCTACTTGGCAGCCAACCACCGCAAGGTCGGCTGGGACTTCGAGGACGAGCACCCGGGCAGCGATGCTCGCGGTTTCAGCGTGGAAGACCTGCTGGCCCCCGAGATCGAAACCCACCTCGTCAACGCCGTGCTCACCAACGGTGCGCGCTACTACGTCGATCATGCACACCCCGAGATCAGCACCCCTGAGTGCCGCACCGCTCGCGAGGCGTTGGTCTTCGACCGCGCCGCGGAGGAGATCATCTGGGCCAGCATGCGGGCGGCCAACGCGCTGCTCCCCGACGGCGGCGAAGTGCTCTGCCACAAGAACAACTCCGACGGCAAGGGCAACAGCTACGGGTGCCACGAGAACTACCTGGTGGCCCGCGACGTTCCCTTCGGCCGCATCGTGCACCAGATCACGCCCCACTTCGTCACTCGCCAGATCGTCACCGGTGCCGGCAAGGTCGGCTGCGAGCTGCCCGGGGTCCCCGCCGCCGAGGTGCCGTTCCAGATCAGCCAGCGCGCCGACTTCTTCGAGGAGGAGGTCGGCCTCGAGACGACGTTGAAGCGTCCCATCGTCAACACGCGCGACGAGCCGCACTGCGACCCCGCCAAGTACCGACGGCTGCATGTGATCGTCGGCGACGCCAACATGAGCGAGACCGCCACACTGGTGAAGCTGGGGGCGGCAGCGATCGTGCTGGCGATGATCGAGG
>DMNR01000271.1:0-1865 GCA_003452655.1 Actinomycetota bacterium
GATCCTGGACACCAACTGCGACCCCGACGTGGTTGATTACCCAATCCCGGGTAACGACGACGCGATCCGTGCAGTGGGTCTGCTGACCCGAGTTGTCGCCGACGCGGTTGCCGAGGGCCTGATGGCTCGCGCTGGTGCCGCTGCTGCAGCAACCGAAGGCGAAGAGGTTGCCGCTGAACCGATGCCCGAATGGGAACGCGAGATCCTCGAAGCGGGCAATCCTGCCGCCGAGGAAGCTGCAGTTGAAGAGACGATTGCAGAGCAGGCCGAAGCGAGCATTGACGCGGCAGTTGCCGAAGTCAAGATCGAAGAGAAGGCCGAAGAATCCGCACCGACCGAAGGCGAGGCCAAGTAGGCATGGCTGTTGTTGCTGCCGCAGATGTCAAGAAGCTCCGGGAACTCACCGGTGCCGGAATGATGGACTGCAAGCGCGCTCTTGAAGAATCCGATGGCGAGTTCGACAAGGCCGTTGAATTGCTCCGCATTAAGGGAGCCAAGGACGTTGGCAAGCGCGAAGCGCGTACCGCGTCAAATGGGCTTGTTGTTGCGCACCTTGAGGGTTCCGAGCACGGTGTCCTACTTGAGCTCAACTGCGAGACTGACTTCGTTGCCAAAACGGAGGGTTTCCAGACTCTCGCCGCCGAGGTTTCGAGCTTCGTCGCGACCAACCAGCCAGGCGATGTTGCTGAGCTGATGGCAGCCGAGATCGAAGCAGACAAGACCATCCAGCAGTTGCTGGATGAGGCGAACATGACGATGGGCGAGAAGATCGAGATTCGCCGCTTCGCGCGCTTCGACTCCGGTTCGGTCTTTGTCTACCTGCACAAGCATGACCCAGCGTTGCCGCCAAGCGTCGGCGCACTCGTCGAACTTGATCAGGACAATGAGGAACTGGCCAAGGGAATTGCCCAGCACATTGCGGCAATGTCTCCGAAGTACCTGTCTCGTGAGGACGTTCCTGCCGAGACGGTTGAGAACGAGCGCCGCATCGCGGAAGAAACCGCTCGCGAAGAAGGTAAGCCAGAGCAGGCAATCTCGAAGATCGTTGAAGGCCGCACGAACGGCTTCTTCAAGGACTTCTGCCTACTCGAGCAGTCCTACGTTCGCGATAACAAGAAGACCATCAAGGCATTGCTCGATGAGAATGGCGCGAAGGTCACTCGGTTTGCTCGATTCAAGGTGGGCCAGGAGTAGCAGGTCTACACTGACCACCGGATCCATTGTCAACGTCTTCAGGAGACCGATCTGATGTCTGCCGCAGTTCAGCCCACATTGGAAGGAACGGTCGAGCGTTGGCCTGACACCCCTGAATCTGGGTGGAACCGGGTGCTATTGAAGTTGTCCGGTGAAGCATTTGCCGGTGGTGGCGGACTCGGCGTCGATCCTGACGTTGTGTCCGCCATCGCGCGGCAAATCTCCGATGTTGTCAGCCGTGGCGCAGAGGTTTCCGTGGTGATCGGCGGGGGCAACTACTTCCGCGGTGCGGAGCTTTCCGAGCGCGGGATGGATCGCTCTCGCGCTGACTACATGGGCATGCTCGGCACCGTCATGAATTGTTTGGCCCTTCAAGACTTCCTCGAACACCAGGGGGTCGAGACTCGGGTTCAGACGGCGATTGCGATGGGCCAGGTCGCTGAGCCATACACGCCGCGTCGGGCAATCCGTCACATGGAGAAGGGGCGAGTGGTGATTTTTGGCGCGGGATTGGGAGCGCCGTTCTTCTCCACCGATACCTGTGCCGCGCAGCGCGCGCTTGAAACGGGCTGCGAGGTGGTTCTCATGGCGAAGTCGGTTGACGGCGTTTACGACAGCGATCCACGTACGAACCCGGCAGCGAAGCGCTACGACCAACTCACCTACGACGA
>DMNR01000271.1:1879-5699 GCA_003452655.1 Actinomycetota bacterium
CTCACTGAGGGCAACATCGCCCGAGCAGTCGCCAGTGAGCGAATCGGCACTCTGGTATCGGCAACTGCCTAGCTGACTTAGGCACCATTCACTCGTCGCGCCTGCCTCAAGCGGCGGTCTTAAACGACTACGTTCTAGTCTGCTGCAGACGATTCAACTTCATGTGGCGCAACAGCCCCCGAGTTAACCGGAGTTCACTGTGATCGACGAAATCCTTCTCGAAGCCGAAGACAAGATGGATAAGGCGATTACGGTCGCCCGGGAAGACTTCGCAACTTTGCGCACCGGCCGAGCGAACCCGGCGATGTTTGCCAAGATCACTGTTGAGTACTACGGCACTCAGACGCCGCTGAATCAAGTGGCGTCGTTTCAGACGCCGGAAGCTCGCATGATCCTGATTACCCCGTACGACGTCAGCGCGATGACCGAAATCGAGAAGTCGATTCGTGAATCGGATCTTGGTGTCAATCCCACCAATGACGGCAAACTGATTCGGGTGGTGCTTCCGGAATTGACCGAAGAGCGCCGCAAGGAATACATCAAAGTAGCCCGAACCAAGGCCGAGGACGCGAAGATTTCGATGCGAAGTGTCCGGCGCCACGCCAAGGATCAACTCGAAAAGTTGATGAAGGATGGCGAAGCAGGGGAGGATGACGTCCGCCGAGCTGAAAAGCAGCTCGACGATGTCACCGGCAAGCACGTGGCCCACGTCGACGACATCCTCAAACACAAGGAAGCCGAGCTTCTCGAGGTCTAGACGTGGACAACTCTCAAGCCGCCGCTGCAGAGCCGGCCGACGCCGACGCCGATGCGGCGCCAAAGGCTGGTCGCAACCTGCCCGCTGCAATCCTCGTCGGGGTGATTCTCGCCGGACTGGTATTGCTGACGCTGTTCATCCAGCCATGGTTGTTTGTCGGACTTGCATGTATCTGTATCTGCATCGGGATTTGGGAAATCACCAATGCCTTCGCCAACACTGGTGTGCGCATTGCCCGAACGCCGCTTTACCTTGGCGCGGTTGCATGTTCGGCGGCGACGTACGAATGGGGCGTCGTTGCCCAGCTCGTGACGTTCGGCACGCTCGTTGTGTTCATCCTCATGTGGCGGATCCGCCGCGGTGTCGACGGCTATGTCAAAGACATCACCGCCTCGATCTTCACAGCGGCCTACTTGCCGTTCATGCTCGGCTTCTTGATGTTGACGCTGAATCACGCGGATGGACCTCAGCGCGTCATCGTCTTTATCTGTCTGACCATTTCTAACGACATCGGTGGATATGCCGCCGGGGTCATGTTCGGCAAGCACCCCATCGCACCAGGTGTCAGTCCCAAGAAGTCATGGGAAGGGTTCGCCGGTTCGGTGCTTTTGCAGGCAGTCGTCGGCGGCTGGCTGTTTGTCTGGCTCCTTGACGGTAAGTGGTGGCAAGGCGTCATTACCGGAATCATCATGTCAATCGTTGCGACCGCTGGTGACTTCGCTGAAAGTGCGATCAAGCGTGACCTTGGCGTGAAGGATATGAGCCACCTGCTTCCCGGTCACGGTGGGCTGATGGATCGTTTGGATTCACTAATCCCGAATGCGTTCGTTTCGTGGGCGCTGTTCTATTTCTTCCTGGGTAGCGGATTCCAGTAGATTCTCTGCTCATGCCTGGCCGCTCAGGCCAACGCGTACGTTCCGCGTAGTTGTTGTTAAGACCGCCGTATAGATCGCGCTAAGGCTCGCATTACGGCTGCCTTTTCGGTGTTCAGATGAAGCCATGGCAGACTTCATAGCTCTACTTGTGGGCGTCATCCTGGTAGCACTCGTCTGGTTCGCAATGCGCGGAACCGAGAGGCTGTGAACTCGCGATGACTGGAATTGAAGCGGGCATTGCCCTGATTGTTGTGATCTTGTTGCTCGTCTACTTGGTCATTGCATTGTTGAAGCCGGAAAAGTTCTGATGACCGGGTGGTTGAGCGCCGCGCTGAGCATCACAGCTCTCGTTGTCGTCCTGGCCGCGGTCCACGTTCCCTTCGGCGATTACATGGCGCGGGTTTATGACTCGAAGAAGCACACGTGGTTCGAGCGGGCGACCTATCGAGTCATCGGGGTGGACCCAGACGCCGACCAGCGGTGGCCGGTGTATTTGCGGTCGGTGCTCATCTTCTCGGTGTTTTCGGTCGTGTCGCTGTATGCGCTCTTGCGCTTGCAGCCGTACTTGCCCCTGGACAACGGCAAGGACGCGATGCCTGCCTTGCAGTCCCTTAATACCGCAATCTCGTTTGTGACGAACACGAACTGGCAGTCGTTCTCGGGCGAGACGTTGGGATTCTTTGTCCAAATGGTTGGACTCGCCGTTCAGAACTTCTGGTCGGCCGCGGTGGGTATGGCCGTGCTCATTGCCTTCATTCGGGGGTTCACGCGCACCCGCACGGACCGAGTCGGAAACTTCTGGGTGGATCTGACTCGCGGAACCTTCCGGATCCTGCTCCCAGTTGCATTTGTCTTCGCCATTGTCCTGCTGGTGTCCGGCGTCATTCAGAACTTCGCCGACACCACGGTGACGACGTTGGGTGGCGGTGAACAGATCCTTCCCGGCGGGCCAGTGGCGAGTCAGGAGGCGATCAAGGAACTCGGGACCAATGGTGGCGGGTTCTTCAACGCGAACTCCGCGCATCCATTTGAGAACCCGACACCGCTGACGAACCTGCTCGAGATCGCCCTGCTCCTGGCGATTCCGTTCAGTCTGCCGCGAACTTTTGGCCGGATGGTCGGCCAGCTTCGTCAGGGGTTCGCGATCCTCGCGACGATGACGGTGCTGTGGGCCATCTCCGTCACCCTGACTGTGGCCGCCGAGAACGCACATGCTGGGGCCGCGCTGCAAGCGGCTGGCGCTGCAACTGAGGGCAAGGAGGTTCGCTTCGGCGTTCCGATGTCCGCGGTGTTCGGGGCCAGCACGACCCTGACCTCAACTGGTGCCGTCAATTCGATGCATGACTCGTACACGCCTTTTGGTGGTGGCATGACGATCCTGAATATGGGTCTCGGCGAGGTCGCACCTGGCGGTGTGGGCTCGGGTCTCTACGGCATGCTCATCCTCGCGGTCGTGACCGTGTTCATCTCCGGATTGATGGTCGGTCGAACGCCGGAGTACCTCGGCAAGAAGCTTGGGAGCCGAGAAATCAAACTGGCGTCTCTCTACATTCTGGTCACGCCTGCGCTCGCCCTGATTGGTACAGGAATTGCCATGTCGACCGAGACAGGTCGATCGTCGATGTTGAATTCGGGGCCGCATGGCCTCAGCGAAGTGCTATACGCCTTCACCTCGGCATCCAATAACAACGGCTCAGCATTCGCGGGGTTGTCAGCGAATACGGACTTCTACAACGTCGCGTTGGCCGTGGCGATGTTTCTGGGCAGGTTCCTCCCGATCATCTTCGTCTTGGCACTTGCGGGTTCCCTTGCGAGCCAAACGCGGGTGCCTGAAACGGAGGGCACTTTGCCTACTCACAGGCCGCAGTTCGTCGGGCTCCTCGCCATCGTCACGGTTGTGCTCGCCGGGCTTGTCTACCTACCAGCACTCGCTCTCGGTCCCATCGCGGAAGGTCTGTCATGAGTTCAGTAACTGTCCATGAATCGGAGCAGGTATCGGTGGGTGCCTTCTCGCCCAAGTCGCTGGTGACTTCGTTGCCTGCGGCACTGGTGAAGCTCAATCCGCGCCGCATGATTCGCACGCCAGTCATGTTTGTCGTGCTTGTGGGCTCGGTAGTCACAACCATTGCCGCAGTGTTGCAGCCGACGGTGTTCGCTTGGTCGATAGCTGTGTGGTTGTGGCTAACAG
>DMNR01000075.1 GCA_003452655.1 Actinomycetota bacterium
AATCGAGGAACGGTGACCAGAGCGTCGCATCCCACTGGCCCTTCTGAGCAAAGACCACAACGATCCATAGGAGGATCGCCGTGAGGGCGGCCGCGAAGATGACGGTGAGGATCCGGTTGCGGCGCAGTGCCTTCGGTCCGGGATGGTCGTAGAGAACGGTGTCGGTATTCATCAGGTCTTCACCGCCCAGCGCCGCGACATCCAGTTAAAGAGGTAGCCGGTCGGGATCAGCACGACGGCAAACGTTCCGGCGAACATGATGAAGACCTCAATGACAGCGTCGCCGTTGCTGTTGATCAAATCCTTCATCACCGTCGACGCTTCGATCACGCCGATGGTCCCCACGATCGTCGTGTTCTTGCACAGCGCGATGAGCGTTGAGCCCAGCGGCGCGATGGTCGTTCGGATCGCTTGGGGAAGCACGATCATCGTCAGCGACTGACTGAACGTCAGCCCGATCGCTCGAGCGGCCTCAGCTTGACCGGCGGGGACGCTGTTGATTCCGGCACGAATCGCTTCACACACGAATGCAGCGGTGTAGACCGAAAGCCCAACTACCCCAAGCCAGAAGTTGTTGACGGTGATGTTGTTGGAGACCTTGAAGCCAAGAGTTGAGAAGAGCCCGAAGTAGCAGAAGAAGATGATCAGCGTCAGTGGGGTGTTGCGGAAGAGCTGCACCCACATACTTCCTGCCCAGCGGAGCACAGGTATCGGCGATACCCGCATCGCCGCCAAGATCACGCCGAGCACGAGTGAGAACACGGCCGATACCAGCGTGAGCAAGAGGATCCAGGTGAAGCCGGATAGGTAGGCCTGGCGGTTCGACTCATCAAGGAGGACGTCCATCAGACCCCCTTCGGGCAGTTCGTGAGCAGCGAGGTGTCGAGCGGTGTGAACGGCAGCCCGCTGTCTCCCAATGCCTGTTCGTACGCCGCCTTGTAGGAACCGTCAGCGGCAGACGCCGCCAAGATCTCGTTGACCTTGTTGCAGCCCGCAACGTCGGACTTCTTGAGGCCAACCCCATAAGGCTCCGTCGTGAAGGGTTCACCGGGGATCTTGAACTTGCCGACGTTATGGGGTTGTGCCGCGTATCCGGCCAAGATGATGTTGTCCGTGGTCACTGCTTGAACGCCGCTACCCGACAGCGCCGTGACGCACTTGGAGTAGCTGTCGAAGAGCTGCAGCTGCACGTTCGGGTACGACTTTTCCATGTTCGATGCCGATGACGATCCGACGACCGAACATGCGACTTGGCCGTCCATCTGCCCCGGCGCCGCGATCGGTGAATCCTTGTCGACCAGCAGGGCCTGGCCCGCAACGTAGTAGGGGCCACCAAACGACACGACGTTCTTGCGCTTGTCGTTGATCGTGTAGGTCGCCACCACCAGGTCGACGACGCCCTGTTCAATGAACGGTTCACGGTTAATGGAGACCGTGGTCTTCCACTGGATGTTCTCTGCCTCGACGCCGAGTCCCTTTGCAAGGATCTTGGCGATGTTGATGTCGAAGCCCTCGTAGTTGTCGCCGGTCTTCAGCGAAAGGCCTGGCTGATCGGACTTCACACCGATCGTGAGGGTGCCGGTTGTCTTTGCCTTCTCGATGATGCCTTGCCCGCTGGACGACGACGAACCGCCAGAGCATGCCGTCAGCACAGTCATCGTGCAGATGGCGATCACCGTGGTGGCAACGGCAAACCGGCGGGTAGTTGGCATGACGGCGACCTAGTGGGTCAAGATTCTGGAGAGGAAGTCCTTCGCTCGGTCAGTGCCAGGGTTCGTGAAGAACTGGTCTGGTTCGGCGTCCTCAATGATCTGGCCATCGGCCATGAAGATGACCCGATCCGCAGCGTGACGTGCGAATCCCATCTCGTGGGTGACAACGATCATCGTCATACCATCGCGGGCGAGCGACGTCATGACATCGAGCACCTCACCGACCATCTCTGGGTCGAGCGCGCTCGTGGGTTCGTCGAAGAGCATCGCCTTGGGCTCCATTGCCAGCGCTCGCGCAATTGCCACGCGTTGTTGTTGACCGCCGGACAGCTGTGATGGGTACTTGTCCGCCTGCGCTTGGACGCCAACGCGCTCAAGGAGTAGCCGTGCACGCGGCTCGACGTCGGACTTCTTCTCCTTGAGGACTTTCTGAGGGCCCAGCATCACGTTCTCGAGAATCGTCTTGTGCGCGAAGAGGTTGAAAGACTGGAACACCATGCCGACCTCAGATCGCAAATGCGCGAGCTGTTTGCCCTCGGCAGGGATCGGCGTTCCATCGAAGTAGATGGTTCCGGAGTCAATGCTCTCAAGCCGGTTGATCGTTCGACACAGCGTCGACTTCCCCGAGCCGGATGGTCCAAGGAGAACGACCACCTGGCCCTGCGGAATCTCCAAATTGATGTCCTGCAGAACGTGGAGCGCACCGTAGTGCTTGTCCACGTTCTCGAGCCTGATGAGCGGCTGACCAGTCATAGTCCGTTCAGTGTGATCTTCGCATTGAGCTTGTCGCAAGTTGTCATGTTCCATGCGGACAGATGTGGGCTGCCGGGATCGCTGGATTGCAACTTCCCTCGGACACAATCTCCTGGAAGGATCGCTGCCATGTCTGAATTGATCTCGCATTCCGGCGCACAGAGCCACGAACTAGAGGATGCGATTCGCGCGGCCCGAGCGCGGATCAACGATGCGCCGACCGAACTCGGAAGTGATGATGAGTTGAACGCCGAGCTTGACCTGTGGGCGCAGTGCGAACTTGGCCGTTGGATGCTTGTCAATCAGGGGTGGGATGCCTTCTGGACTCGCTACTGCATTTCCTATCCAGACCGCGTTGCCGCCGGTGAGGCCGAGCCCGACAACGAGGCCGAGCGCTTCTTCCTGTCGCGTTCGGTCCAGGTCGTCGCGACACAGCAACGGTTCCGCCACTTCAGTCGGCTGTTGGCGAAGTACGTCAGGCCTGGATCGAGTGCGCTGTCGGTTCCTTGCGGAGTCATGGACGACTTGTTACTAACGCCTGGAGCCGCAGGCGCGCGCTGGTTGGTGGGTGCGGATCTTGACCCTCGCTCCATCCAATTGGCAGCCGAGAATGCCCGCGACCAAGGGCTCACCGACAAGGTCGTTCTGGTTGAAGCAGACGCGTGGAGTCTCGACCAACCGACTGCGATATCCGGAGACGCGGCGGCGTTCGCTGAGCTCTGTGCGACAGGATTCGACGTCGTCACGTCGAATGGCCTGAACATCTATGTTCCGGACGACGATGAGGTCATTCGGCTTTACCAGTCATGGCGTAACTTGACGAAGCGCGGCGGACACCTGATCGTCAGTGCGCTCACACCGATGCCGGATTGGGATCTTGCTACGGTGGATCCCGATGACTTGCTGAGGACGAAGCGACTGTCATTCATCAATGACGTCAAGTGGGCGAATCCGCGCACGGCGGACTGCACAGTCGAGCAACTCCAATCAGCGGGGTTCGAAGTGGTGGAGACCCACTATGACGCTGCCCGCGCGTTTCCTACGTTCCTCGCGGTTGCGGTGTAGCGCGGCGGGTGGTCAGTGGGCTGGCCGGGGTGCNNGGTTTCGGATGCGCGCCCGAAGAGATTCGAACTCCTAACCTTCTGATCCGTAGTCTCACGATTGCGGGTTTTACGAGGGCGAGCGGTTTGAGAAACCGTTGCGGGACAACCACATTTGTCCGCTTTTGTAGGCATAACACCAGAACAGTTTGCAGTGCGCACCGCAAACTTTGCAGCACGTGCTGCAGTTCCAGCGCGGGATGCGCAACTGCGCGAGGAAGTGGAATGGCTCGGCCAAACCGAGCAACTCCTCGACGTCGCAGGAGCAGACTACCTGGGCAAACGGCTTAGCTCGGACCGAGGCCGCAAGTCCTCGCGGCTACAAGTCGCGTAGGCAAGGTGGCGAAGTCTAAGCAAACAGTAACGACACCGGCGCACTATCCAACCTCGCGAATTCCATCATGGCGCCGCTAGCCTCAAGGCATGTCGGAGCCTTCCATCCCAGCGACGGTTTCGCCGTTCCTGGCGATCCCCGGGGCGGATCATGTGGCTTCCAACGACCTCGCCTTCGCGGTCCGTGACAAGTTCCCGGTGTCGCCCGGCCACATCCTCGTGATCCCCCGCCGGATGATTCCTCAGTGGTGGGATGCGACACCCGAGGAACAGCGAGCGATCATGGCTCTCGTCGACCAGATTCGCGGCGACCTGCTGGACGACGAGACCCGTCAGCGGTCGCTTCCCGGCACTCCCCGCCCAGCCGGTTTCAACGTTGGTTTCAATGCTGGCGAGGCAGCAGGCCAGACGGTGAACCACCTCCACGTTCACGTAATCCCGCGCTACAACGGCGACATGGAGGATCCCCGCGGAGGCGTAAGGCATGTGATCCCGGAGAAGGGCAACTACCTAGTCGAGGCACTCGCCGAACGCGCCGATGATCCGACCGACCTGGAAGCCGCCGCCAACGACCGCATCGCTCTTCACGATGCACCCACGCACCCTCTCGGTCCGGCCCTAGCTGACGCTCTTGAGGGTCTCAGACCCGATGGAAGCGCTGACCTGCTCGTCTCCTTCGTCATGGTTTCCGGCTTGGAAGCGATCCAGCCCAGCCTCGAAGCTTTTCTGGATCGCGGCGGTCGCGTTCGCCTGCTGACCACTGACTACCTCGGAATCACGGAGAAGGGCGCACTGCAGCAACTTCTCGACCGGGCCACCGAATTGGGCGAAAAATTCCAGGTCCGTGTGTACCAGTCGAAGGGGAAGTCCTTTCACCCAAAGGCATACATGCTGTGGGGCGGTGGCGAACAGGCATCGAAGGCCTTCGTCGGGAGCGCCAACCTGAGTCAATCTGGCCTGCGAAACGGTGTCGAGTGGTCTGCGCCGATCTCGGATTCCTCAAGCCTGAGCGCCATGGCGGTCGCATTCAATGATCTTTGGTCTAGTCCGTTTGCCGAGCCGGTCACAGCCGAACTTGTGGCCGCGTACAGCGAGGCTCAACGACCCGCCGGCCACGACGTTGTCGTGGTGGAGCAAGCGTCGCAACCCATCGCGCCAACGCCGGTGCAACGAGAGGCGCTCGACGCTCTCGAGCGGACACGCATCGAGGGGTTCGGCGCCGGTCTGGTGGTCATGGCTACTGGACTCGGCAAGACCTGGCTTGCAGCGTTCGACTCCAGTCGCCCCGGGATGCGACGTGTCCTCTTCGTTGCGCACCGCGACGAGATCCTGCAACAAACCCGGTCGGTTTTCCGTCGTATCCGTCCCGATGCGCGCGTCGGTTTCATCCAAGCACACCGAAACGACGCCGATGCCGACATTGTTTTGGCTACAGTCCAAACGCTGCACCAGCGACTCGATCAATTCGACCCGGACCACTTCGGATACATCGTCGTCGACGAGTTCCACCACGCTGCGGGATCCTCGTATCGGAAGATCATCAGCCATTTCCGACCCAGGTTCCTCCTGGGTCTCACTGCGACCCCAGAGCGGACGGACAACGCGGACCTACTGGCACTGTGCGAAGACAACCTTGTCTACGAGTGCGGCCTCGCTCAGGGCATCGAACGCGACCTGCTCGTTCCTTTCCGGTACATGGGCGTCGCCGACACCGTCGACTTTCGACCGCTGCCGTGGCGCAACCGCCGCTTCGATCCAACAGCCCTGGAACACGCCGTCGTCGCAGAGGAAAGAATCTCCGCGGCCTTCGATGCGTGGCACGAGCACCGTGGGTCGCGCACGCTGGGCTTCTGCGTCTCGCAGCGTCACGCGGATGTCATGGCGTCGGCCTTCCGGGCCCGCGGCGTGCGGGCAGTAGCCGTCCACAGTGGCATCAATTCCGCGCCCCGTCACAGCAGTATTGATCAGCTAGCGCGGGGGGAGCTCGACATGCTGTTTAGCGTTGACATGTTCAACGAGGGATTAGACGTACCCACGATCGACACGGTCCTGTTGCTGCGCCCGACCAGTTCGCCGGTGGTGTTCTTGCAGCAGTTGGGACGTGGCCTTCGGCTCAGCGAAGGCAAGACGCACCTCTCGGCAATCGACTTCATTGGTAACCACAAGAGCTTCCTATTGCCCGCTCGCGTACTGCTCGGGCTCGGGTCCAACAAGCCAATGTCGGACCGGCAACTCACGGATGCCCTGTCCGTCTCGCTGACGCTTCCTGCAGGTTGCGAAGTCAACTACGAACTTGAAGCCAAGAACATTCTGCTCGACCTTCTGCCGCGCCAACGTGGCGCAAACCTGTTGACGTTCGTAACCGAATGGACCGCGGAGCGGGGAGTGCGACCCACCGCACTGCAAGCCTGGAACGCAGGCTTCAACCCGGCGTCTGCTCCAACTCACTGGCTCGGCTTCCTGCGAGACAATGACTTCTTGTCTCCCATCGAATCACGCGTAGTGGACCACAACGAGGCCGTGCTCCAGTACGTGACGGGGATGAACACAACGAAGAGCTACAAGCTTGTCGCGCTGCGCTCGCTGCTCCAAGGCGGGACTCTCACCAGACCGATGGGGGTCTCGGAACTGGCTGAGTCATCACTTCGGATGGTGCGGCGCGACCCACGGCTACAAGCTGACGTGACCACAAAGGAGATTCCCGATCCTGATGCCGTGTCCCAATCGCGGTGGTTGACCTACTGGCGAAAGTGGCCCCTTGATCACCTGGCCAACGACAGGGCGTTCGGCTTGTCTGCCGAGTCCTTCGGCTTAAGTAGGCCGCCTGCGGCCGAGGACGACGACGCACTCAACGACTTACTGTCTGAGCTGGTGGACTGGCGAATGGCCAGGTATCTGGTTCATAAGGGATTCGGTGACCGAATTGAACTCAGGGTCTCCCACAACCAGTCGCAGCCGATCTTGCGCTTCGACAGGAGCAAGTACCCATCGATCCCTAAAGGCAGTGCGATTCCGGTTGATGTTGGCGGCCGGGTAGTGCTCATGGACTTCGTGAAGATTGCTGTGAACGTGGCGCGTGATGAGCCAGGCGGACGCAACATCTTGGGCGACGTCCTTCGCGAGTGGTTCGGCCCCGACGCCGGCGCAAGTGGAACGGCGCACACCGTCGAGCTCACAGCTGGCAAACCCTGGCGCATGACACCGGTCGTCCGAAACGTTGTTCAAGGGGAGGCCACCGCGTAGCAACGGGCCATGGCTTGGAGCCCTGTGACACGCTCCTCTGATTGCCGCCGGCGACGATTCCCCGGGCGAGGGGATCTACGAAGACCGCGTCACCCCTCGCATTGCCGCCACGCTGTCATCACTCGATGACGCCTTCCAGCTATTTCGTAGTCTCGCGATTGCGGGTCTTGCGAGGGAATACGGCGAGAATGTCTTGTACTGCAGACATATTTGTCCGGTTCTATCGTATGAACCCAGGATGGTTTGCGGTGCGCACCGCAAACCGCGCAGCAGGTGCCGCAGTTCGACCGCGAGATGCGCAACGTGTGCGCGCACCCGCAACACTAGACACCGTGACCTCGAATATCGATCGGTTGACGAACACCGGACTCGTGACCTGGAGTGGCTGGTCGGACCTCACGTTCGCCGACGACAGTGACGGGGTGAACCAAGCCATCGAGGCACTCAGCGCAGACCCAACGTACCTGGAGTCGCCCAGCGCGACGATAGATGCGGAAGACGTAGATGGGGAGATTGCGCGAATCGCGGACTGGCTGAACACGGAGGAGCATGCCACCGGGCTAACAACCGTGGCGATCTACCGCATGCTCTGCGCCGATGAGGTCCAGAGCACGGCGGTCGTTGTCCAGTGCGAGGACGGAGACCTGCTGAAGATCCCCGAGGTCGCGGCGATCTTGCGCGTCGATCCGGAGACTGTCCGCCGGTACACAAAGGACCGCGATCCTGGCGAACGCATCGAGACGATCCGCGTGGGGAAGGTTGGGGTGCGGGTGCGGTGCGAGGAGGTG
>DMNR01000148.1 GCA_003452655.1 Actinomycetota bacterium
AGATGCGTGGCCCATGCTGGCGGCAGTCAGCAGCGCGATGTCGCTTCGAGTAACCATCGGGTACCAAAGTGGGTAGCGACCATGTTCGGCGTAGAACGCCTGTCCCCGTTCTGTGCCCGTCCGGATAAACCTGATCAGCTCCGTCCCATACGTGTGTCGGCCTGAGTGGACATCAAACGCCCAATCCTCAGTCGGCCAAAACGTGCGGCAGCGCTTGCGAGCTTGCTTCATCGAGTCCCCAAGTGCGTCACGGCCTGTAATCGGACGGCCGTCTCGGGTCCGATGATCTAGCAGGAGAAGTGGGCTTCCGTTGCCCGGAATGACCATTTCTAAACGATCTTCGGGGTCGAGTTGCGTCCAGTTCACCGTCACTGGTTTACGCCCCGGTATCACGAACCTCACTCGGTGCCGGTTCGTTTCTGTCACATCAATCTCGCGCACTCTGCCGCGTGGACGCCATTTGGCGTTCCTGCTGATCACTCGGCGCTCAGAAACGACATAGGCGTGAGCAGGTTGCAACCAACGAGAGAAAGCAATCACCTTGCGACCCTTGTTGCCTTTAGTCGTGAGGTCACCGACTTGCAAGGGTGTCAAGCCGTCGGGCTCGGGCGGAGGCAATTCAAAGACCGTGAAAAGCAATATCTCGGCGTGACGCAAACCGGCACCCGCAGCGAGACCGAAACCGGCCCCAGCTCGTGACGCGGAGCCGACCCGGCGAAACGATGGATCAGGTTGACCGTCAGGAGTGAAGCCCATAAGACCAACATCAAGAAAGCGATCGATCTGAGTTCCAGGAACAGGGTTGCGGGCCGGGACTGTCCGTCGACCGCCCCGAAGCCCAGCTAGTGTCTCAATCGGTCCCCTCTTCGATTGCACCGTCACCAAACGAAATGGGAAACCCCGAGTCAGAGCCCCGCCGTGAGGGCGAGACGTGTACCGATAGAAGCTCATCAACGCAGCACGACGTTTGCCGAGCGTGGACCTGGAGTCGCCTACACCGGAGTCTCTATTGTCTGGGTCAAGGCACTTCAGATAGTAAGCACGCATGGCGTCGTCGCCGACTTCGTACAGAGCTTCGTCCGCCACATCGAGACCGAAATTCTCTCTAAGAAATTCAGCGAACCGCACGATCTCGTACACATATGTCTTCCAGGTCTCTCGTGACTCGCTCTGCGTACTCAAGTACGCCGTCCAGTCGTTGATCACCTTGACCGGGTACTCGTCTTCAAAGACAGTTGGCACGCCGTGGCGGCGTCGCGTGCGCGCGTCTACTGAAAATGGTGCGGAAGCCTCATGCTCCTTGGCCCATTTCACCCATTCGAAGGTCATGGCGCACAAGCTACTTTGACAGTCTGACATTCTCCGAGAAGCGTTTCTCCGGTCACAATTCCGATGTCCAGAGGTTGACAGGCGTGAGATACCCCGTAGAAGAACCGGTAAGTCGGCCCTGGCGCTTTCGGCCGGGCTTGAGGCCGTCATGGAACGCGGGCTGCATCGCAAGGTCATGGTGTTTCGTCCGCTGTACGCGGTGGGAGGACAGGACCTTGGATTTCTCCCAGGTAGCGAGAACGAAAAGATGTCGCCTTGGGGTCAGGCCGTGTTCGACACCCTCAACGCGATCACCACGAGTGAGGTCGTCGATGAGCTGATTGACCGAGAGATGATCGAGGTGCTCCCACTTACACATATTCGGGGACGCTCACTTCACGATGCGTACGTGATCGTTGACGAGGCGCAATCGCTGGAGCGCAACGTGCTGCTCACGGTCTTGTCGAGGATCGGCCGCGATTCACGGGTCGTACTCACGCACGACGTCGGGCAGCGCGACAACTTGCGAGTGGGGCGTTACGACGGTGTTGTGGCCGTCGTGGAGAAACTCAAGGGCCATCCGTTGTTTGCCCACGTCACGCTCCAGCGCTCGGAACGGTCAGAGATCGCCGCCCTGGTGACGGAAATGCTAGAGGTCTAAACGGTCCGCTACCTCAAGAACGAGAGCGCCCTGCCGGGACGAATCCGGCGAGGCGCTCTCGTTCTTGACGTGGTGACTAAATGCCCGGCAGCTTGTCGGCCAATGGGCCGAGGATTGCCAGGCTCTTTCCTAGCTGTTCCTGAGCAGAGGCGATCGTTGCATCTCGGCGGGCCTTGACTCGCTCGGCCCGAGCAGTGATCTTGGTCTGCGTCTCGGTTCCGCGGGTCAACGACAGCGACAGCAGCGCGCGAGCGAGCTCCTCGGTTGCCTTTCGGACTGCCATCGCTGCCTCGGCAACTCGGATTGTGTCTCCGCGAGTCTCAACAACGCGCCAGCCCTGCTCAAGTGCGAACTCAGTCAGCGGCAAGTCCGCGTTGATTGCGACGGCCTTTCCAACAGCCTGCATGAACGGCAGATCGCTGATGGAGTCGCTGTAGGCGACACTTTCGGCGAGGTTGTAGCCGCGTTCCTTCGCCAGCTGCTCGATTGCGAGGACCTTGCCTTCGCCGTAACAGAATGGCCCGGCGAGCTTGCCGGTGTACTTCCCGTTCTTGATCTCCGAGCGCGTCCCGACTGCGCCTTCCAGGCCGAGCTTGTCGGCGAGTTCTTGGACGATCTCGATGGGCGAGGCGGACACGATG
>DMNR01000382.1 GCA_003452655.1 Actinomycetota bacterium
AGATGTGTATAAGAGACAGGATGAACCTGTGTCCAAAGCTTCACATGGCACGGGAAGAGGCAGACTTCCTCCGCCCCGTTAGCGAGAGCCCAGCGGACAGTCGTCTCTGTATCCTCAAGAGCCTCTCGCTCGTCGAGGAACGGCGCGCCAAGTAGGACGTTGGCAACGCCAGTCATCGAATGTCCATGAAGGGTCGACATCGCCCGTCGGAAGCATGCAAGGTCAAGGTCTTTATTGATCGCGTAGGTTGACACCCACGGGTCCGACGATTCGAGCCCGACATAGACTCGAATGTGCTTGCCGCCGAGAGCCTCTCGACACTTGGCTACTACGTCGGAATCAAGCGTTTCCGCACGAGTCTCGAAAGCTATTCGCGAGATTGGCGAGCGCGCCAATAGATCGAAGATGCCTTCCCTGGCGCGCCTTGGGACTTCCCAACTGTCCAGAAGGCTGCCGGACGGGGAAACTAAGACGGAATCGATGTCCGATGAAAGCTCGGCCAAGGCTCGCTCGACGCTGTCCACCATATGCTTGGCCGTCGTCGGCGGTCCAGCGCTATAGTCACACATGGTGCATCCCCCCTTGGCATCATGCCGGCAGCCGCGGGTGCGAAAGAAGATGAGGGCCTCATTCAGGCCCTGTCGTCGCCCTTGTCGTATGAAATAGTCATGCGTATCCCAAAACCGCTCCCGATCACGTTTGATGGCAACCCCCATTTGGCCAATCATTCGCAAGGCAAAATTGGTCATATTGACTCCAATATGCTTCTCGTTGTGTCTAGTCGGACCTGACCTTGTCCCAGTAGTCGAGACGCCTGCTCAGTTCGCGTTCAAAACCGATCGCGCGCGGCGAATAGAGGTCACGGCGAGCTATGCTAACGGGGAAATGATTCTCTGCATAGGCGATCGGCGGATCAATTTTGTCCATGGGGAGCTGCGGTGGGTACTTTGGTAGCACGCTGCCGTACTCGAGCGCCAGTGAATGCGCTTTGGCCAAGGCATCTGCTATCGCGGACGATTTCGGCGCGGCGCTCAAGATGGCTACGCAGTGCGCCAGCGCCAGCTCGCCGTCGGGGCCCATGAACTCGACGGCTTCTCGCGCCAACATGGCATGTCGCAGCGCATCAGGGTCTGCCAATCCGACATCCTCCAGCGCAACCGCAACTAAGCGCCGTGCGATTACCTGAAGCGGGGCCCCACCTTCTACAAGCCTTGCTGTCCAGTAAAGGGCCGCGTGCACATCCGAGCCACGGATTGACTTGTGAAGAGCGCTAAGGAGCAGGTTATACATCGTGCCCCCCTTGTCGAAGGCGGGCATTGCTTCGGATAGCACTTCTTTGATTACGGAAGACGAAAGAGGTGTGCCGGGGGCAATTGCAACCAAGTCCTCAACCATGTTTAGAAGATGGCGGGCATCCCCACCCGCAGCGCTACAGAGAAACTCACGGGCGTCCGCTTCCAAGCACAGGGTCTGGCCGAGAACGACCTCGGCCCGGTCGATCAGTCGCGCAAGCTCTGGCGCAGCCAGCGGACGAAGGCGGAACACTCGGCATCGCGACATTAGCGCTGCGTTGACCTCGTAGGAAGGGTTCTCTGTGGTTGCTCCGACAAGTATGATGTCGCCGTTTTCCACGAGTGGCAGGAACAAATCCTGCTGCGCCCGATTCCAGCGGTGGCATTCGTCGATGAAGACGACAGTACGGATATCGTTCTCGCGATCAGCTTTGATCGATTTGACGACGGTGCGCAACGCGCCAACACCCTCGCCAGCACCGCTGAGTTGTGCGAACCGCAGCCCAACGGCCTCCGCAAGAAGCCGCGCAATGGTTGTCTTACCGATTCCAGGCGGTCCCCACAGAATAATTGAGGGGAGATATCTGTTTTCCACCATGAGCCGCAAAGCCCCGCGCGGGCCAAGTAGATGGGATTGTCCCAGCACTTCCGAAAGGCACTTCGGGCGAAGCTTAGTCGCCAACGGAGCGTCAATTGCTTTCGTCATACTCCGCCCAGCCCATGTTCCCAGGCCGGTGGAAGCAGTCTGAACTCTGCGTTCCTGACGATATTCGGCTGCACATGCAATGAATCAATGATCGTGCGATAGTTTTCTGCACCGTCCGCAGCAATCGCAACCACAAGCTTGTCCGGATGTAGCCTTGCGAGCTGTCTGCCCACTAGAGCCGACGCTGCGCCGGTTATGCCGATCCCAAATGGCTCTTTGGCGGCGAACTCTCGGCATGCGGCAATTGCCAGGTCATCAGCAACCTTGGCGTAGAGGTCGATAACCGATCCATGTCGTTGAAGCAGGGGCGACGGCCCGTCCAGACCCGCACCTGACGACAGATAGGGCCCTGGCTCGCCGCCAAAGATTATCGACCCGACCGGTTCCACTCCGACAACCAAGACGTCACGACCGCACGATCGGAGGAAGGAGCCAATGCCGCAGATCGTCCCCCCCGTCCCGACTGAGACCACCACTATGTCGACTAGTCCGTTCGTTTCCGCCCAGATTTCCGGCCCGGTGGTAGCCTCGTGCGCCAGCATTCCTACTTCGTTCGAATATTGGTTAGGCCAGATGCAGTTAGTTTCCTCCGCCTGTTTCTTGACATATGCAATGCGCGCAGCGCGGAAGTCTCGGCCGCCCGCTTGGTGGACCATTCTGATCTCGCCCCCAGCTTCCGCGAGCATCGCCAACTTCTCAGTGGCAACCGTCGGGTCAACCGCGCAGAGCACACGTACTCCCAAGTCGGCGCCCAGCCGCGCGAGCGCGATACCCAGATTACCGGACGTGGACTCGATCAACGTGAGGCCGGCGAGATCTCCCATGCGCCTACACAAATCCTTCAGGATGAAGTATGCGGTCCGCGCCTTGATGCTGCCACCTAAGTTTCCGTCCTCGCGCTTGATGAAAAGGCGTCCCTCCGGGCAAAAGGACCGGGCCGGGACTAGGCCGGTCATCCCAATGCCGTACTCCTCGGTTCGTCGCAGGGATCCCATGTTTCTATTGGTGTGAGTACCGAATTTGAAGAGCCGACGTGTACGGGCAGAAGGTGGAAAGATCGCCAGATTGAACCCGCCGACTGATCTCGGTCGCAAATTCAACCTCGTGCAAGTTGGCGAACTTGTCGCCCAGTCGAGCGGCAGTCGCGAGCCACGGGCTGATACCCAGATCGCCGTTCGCGTTGATGGTCAGGTTCGGGATGGCGTCAAGGGGAAGGTACCGGTAGCCACGCTCGGCGAAGACGTCACGGAATGCTTGGGCCGGCGCCGTTCGCCTTGGGCTGAGGTTGAGCTTTAAGAGTTCGAGTTTGTCGGACACATTCATCCCTGCTAGCGTGCTCAGGACATCAGTGAACTCGACGTCCGACAGATAGTACATGTCGATGTGTTGCTCTCCGCGTCCGACAGGCTGGAACTCGAACAGGCTCAGCCGCTTGACACCCCAGCCGATGAAAGTTTCGATCATCTCCTTCAGAACGGGCGCGTTGTCGCGGAACAGAGTCA
>DMNR01000116.1 GCA_003452655.1 Actinomycetota bacterium
GGCTAGGACTGTGCCGCTGTGGGTGAATCGTCAGCAATGACAACGCGATGTTGGAAGTCACGGAGGAGTTGCGCGAAGCGGTCAGGATCTTCAACGTGTGGCTCATGGCCGATCCGTGGGAACACCACGAGTTCGGAGTTCGGAATTACCTCGGCCGCGCGTTCGCCGTGATGCAGTGGAATGACGGGATCCCGGGCACCCCAGATCAGCAGCACGGGAAGGTCCTCCATTGAGGACAGCTTCCCCAGTGCGGTCACGCGTTGGCCGCTGACGTCAACGACGCTGCGCAGGGTTGAGAGGAAGGCTTCGCGCGCATCGGGGTCGCCGAACTCCGATAGCTTCTCGACCATCTGCGGGTTGACTAGTTGCGGCTCGATGCCGACCCGTGCCAGTTGACGACAGCCCCAGAGTAGGGAGTTCGTCGTCTTGTCGCTGCCAATAGCCGCAAAGATCAGTCGAGATCCAGGCAGTGTCGCCGCTCGCAGCCATTTCGGAGTCTCCGTGCCGAGACCTCCGCTACATACAAGAATCAACCCGTTGCAGCGTTCGGGGAATTGGTAGGTGAATTGCATCGCCACACCCCCGCCCAGTGAATGCCCGACAAGGATCGCCTGACGGTGACCGAGGTGGTCAAGCAGATCGCGCAGCACCGATGCCATCGCGCCCAGTGAGTAGTCGCCGCGATCCTTGGCGGACAGACCATGACCGGGTAAGTCGACGGTGATCACGTGTTGGCCGCTGGCAACAAGACGGGTGGTCACCGCGGTCCAGTCGGTCTGGCTACCGCCTATCCCGTGGACAAGCAGGTAGACGGGGCCAGCTCCCAAGTGCTCGGTGTAGGCGATCCGGCGGTCGTGCAGCACCGCAAAGGTGGCTTCGTTCTCTGCCTTGAGTCGGCGCTGCGAGCGCACGTCTGCCTGCTTGGCAGGCGCGCTCCGGGTGACCTTTGGTGGGGTCTTGAGTTTCGTGGCTGTCATTGATCCTCCTACGTAGAGGTTACGCCACCGTAACCGTAACTAGAAGTACATCCCAGATCTTCTTGGAAAGTCCGCAAAGGCCTGCAAAAAGCGCCGAATGCGGCCCAGCTCACACCTGGCCGCCGTGACCTGGCTCATACGTACGCGTCCATTTTGCCCGCCTATGGCGGGCTGTGTGCACAGAAGTCCATGGCGCACGTCACGGCCAAGGGGGTTGAGGCAGTCAAACACGCCAGGCAGTCTGGAATGGTCAGACCCCGCGGGGTGGCGCCAGGAACCATTTGTTCCGCGTGAATCGGTCACGACTCGACCGTCCATTTCCCGCCGCTTCACGACACCTCAACAGGTGTGGCAGGTACATCACTTGCAGTGAAGCCAGTAGCGATCACGAATTTTCGACCCGCGCCCTGAGGCTGTTGCGCGCTCGTTGTCGTTCTGTGTCAGGGGTACAAGCGCATCGGTGCCGCAGGCGTGCGCAGTCACGAGGAAACTAGATGAATCGCAAGGTAATAGCAGGGATCGCTCTAGCCACCGCGTTGGCCGTGCCAGTCAGTGGCGTTGCCGCAACTTCGGCATCGGCCGCCTCGGCATCCACTAAGCAGTCAACCGGCAGTCGCAACCTTCAGGCGAAGACCGCGGTTGCGCAACTGAAGTCCCCGTATCGCAAGGGCACCAAGAAGTACTCGCAGTGGTACGCCAAGCAGTACATGGAAATTCGCTACGGCTGGGGCAAGGGCCAGCAGCGGGCAATCATCAATCTGTGGACCAAGGAGTCCGGTTGGAACCACAAGAGTTCCAATGGTTCTTCGGGTGCGTACGGAATCCCGCAGTCACTGCCCGGGCGCAAGATGGCTAGCCAGGGCTCCGACTGGCGAACAAATCCAGAGACGCAGATCCGTTGGGGCTTGAGCTACATCAAGGGTCGCTACGGTTCGCCAAACAACGCGTGGGCGCACTTCCGCTCACACAATTGGTACTAGGCCAACTGCATAACTTGATAGTCAAATAGATGCGCCTCGTCGGTCATCACTCTAGATCGACGGGGCGCATTGCCTACTCTGAGCACGTGACGCCTTCGGTGAGTTTCCTTGGTCATGCGACGACCTTGATCGAGATCGATGGCGTCCGGGTGCTCACCGACCCGGTTCTGCGTCCACGAGTCACCTTTCTGCACCGCGTTGTTCCCCCGGCACCGCCGGAGATGTCCTCGGTCATTGACGTCGTCCTGATTTCGCACTTACATCACGACCACTGTGATCTGCCTACGTTGGCGACGCTGGGGGCGCCGGTGGTCATCGCGCCGCAAGGAGCGGGAGGGTACCTGCGCACTAGAGGCGGATTGGCCAACGTCATTGAACTTGCCGAAGGTGAAACGACTGAAGTCCAGGGATTGATCGTGACGGCGGTTCACGCTGACCACGATGGACTCCGCCCCCCATTCGGCCCCCGAGCCGCCGCTTTGGGCTTCGTGCTGACCGGCGCCGACGGCACTGTCTACTTCGCTGGCGACACGGATGTCTATCCGGAGATGGCTGCTCTACCAATGCCCGAGGCGACCTCGCTGGATGTCGCGTTGCTGCCAGTGTGGGGATGGGGGCCGAACCTTGGGCCAGGTCACATGAATCCGCAGCGTGCGGTTGATGCCCTTGAACTGCTTGAGCCGACTTTCGCCGTCCCCATTCACTGGGGCACGTACTTCCCGGTGGGGATGAAGCTCGCCCTGGGAGGTGCTGGGAAGCTGCTACTCGGCCCGCCTGAAGAGTTCGCTGCACTGGCGGCCGATCGTGGGGTTTCTAGTCGGATCCTTGTCACAGCTCCGGGCCAGCGCGTTGCGGTGTCGCCATGAGTAAGAGATCACAACGCAAACAGCGCAAGCGGGAAGAGGCGCTTGCGGCAGCTGAGGTCAGAATTGTCGCCACCGACGGTGCGAACCAAGGCGCGCAAGTGCGCGTTCAAGCGGGCAGGGATCTTGCCAACGACCCATGGTCAGAGCAACATCGACTACGGGGAGCCTTTGGGAGATTCTTGGTAGGTGTTGTTGTCCTCACCTTGACCATCGTCATTTCTCCTGGAATCAGCGCTGACGGAATCTGGGCTGTTCCGATTGCCGCGCTGCTGACGAGCATCGTGGCAGCGGTCCTGCGGCCTCTCATGATCAGAATCGCCGGGCCGTTCGGCTGGGCAGGAGCATTGCTCCTGGCATTCTTCGGCAACTTCGTGATTCTGTATCTCGCGTTCTTTCTGTCACCGGGTCTCCAATACAGCCAGTGGTATCAGGTATTCATTGCAAGTTGGGTCTACTCGATCATCATGGCGTTGACGCTGTGGCTCATGGCGTCGGACGACGACGATGTGTTCCTCGTGCAGGCAATTCGCCAAAGCACGCGAGGCAAGACTTGGGGGACAAGCCTGCAACCCGAGGACATTGCAGCGAAAGAAGCAGGCGGAGACCCGCAATTGGGCGTGATCTTCGTTCAGCTCGATGGGATGCCCGCGCCCGTCTTGGACTGGGCGGTGAAGTCGGGAAACCTTCCGACACTGAGTCGCTGGATTCGCAGCGGAGCGTACACCTGGGACGAATGGCGTTCGTGCGTGCCATCAACGACGCCAGTTGCGCAGGCCGGATTACTCCATGGAACCAGCGACAACATGCCCGCCTTCCGGTGGTACGAGAAGGATTCCGGGCGACTGCTCGTCTCGAATCACCCACCTGATGCTGCTGAGATTGAAGAGCGAATCAGCAATGGCAAGGGTCTGCTCGCTGACACCGGCGTGAGCATTTCGAACCTATTCTCCGGTGATGCCCAGTCGCGCTTGCTGGTCATGAGTGGAATGAGCAAGGTGCGCAGCGGACTTGGGCCGTCGAAGTCATACGCATCGTTCTTCACTGCCCCCTCGGGCTTCACGCGCGCGGTGATCCTGACCCTCGGCGAGATGGTCAAGGAGAAGTACCAAGCTCGGATTCAGGCGAAGCGCGGAATCGAGCCGCGCATCGACCGGAAGGGTTCCTACGTCGCTCTCCGAGGAATCACGAACGTCTTGTTGCGTGACCTGAACACCGCGCTGGTCATTGAGGCGATGATGCAGGGTGCGAAGAGCATCTACGTCGACTACGTCGACTACGACGAGATCGCGCACCATGCTGGAGTTCAGCGACCCGAAGCACTGCGCGCCCTTGAGGGCCTGGATCGAGTGCTGTCACAGCTTGAGCGAGTCGTTCGTTACGCGCCCCGGCCGTACAAGTTCGTGTGCGTGAGCGACCACGGTCAAAGTCAGGGGTCGACGTTCAAGCAGCGGTACGGCAAACCGTTGGAAGAGGTCGTGCGCGAACTCATGGGCGTGGAAGCGGCGGAGGTCACGGCGGCGACCGGTGACGTGGAGTCGTGGGGTCCGGTCAACACGTTCTTGTCACAGCTGCAGCAGCAAGACTCCGTCACCGGAGGTATTACCAAACGTGCGATGCGCAAGCGTTCAACCTCGGGCGCAGTGTCGCTCGGGCCGGACGACGGGCAGGCTTCGCTGGTGGACGGGGAGGACCTCGAGCAGCGGCCCGAACTTGTAGTGGTGGGGTCTGGGAACCTAGGTTGCGTCTGGTTCGCGCGCGAACCGGGACGCATGACGGCGGAGCAGATTGAGGTGGCCTGGCCCGGCCTGCTTGCCGGCTTGGCGAAGCATCCAGGTGTGAGTTTCGCTGTTGTGAAGTCCGCCGAACACGGGCCGATCGCCATTGGCGAACACGGCGTCATTCAGCTGGACAGTGGCGAGGTAACGGGGATCAATCCGTTGGCGCCCTTTGGTGACCAAGCCCGGCTCGACATGATTCGGGTGGCTGAATTCGACAATGCGCCAGATATCTACCTGAACTCCATGTACGACCCCCAGACAGACGAAGTCGCGGCGTTCGAGGAATTGGTCGGATGCCACGGTGGGGTCGGCGGTTGGCAGACTCGTGCTGTGCTGGTGCACCCCTCGGATTGGACCGTTTGGCCGGAACTTTTGGACCCCGACGGGCGTCTAGTAAGTGCGGAAGTTGTGCACCGGCAGATGGTCGGGTGGCTGGAGTTGCTTGGTCACCGGACGAAGCTCGATGAGGCTGATGAATCGGACACTGTTGAGGAACCGGTCGAAGAAAGCCAGAACACACGATCGTAGTGGCGCTGCCAGGATGGCGGCGATCACCGTGAGAAAGTTGCCTGATGAGATTCACCCGAGAGTTCGCTGGCGTGAGTGCTGCCGCGCTCGCGTTGCTTCTTGCCGCGTGTGGAACGGCAGCGCAGGCGGAGCAAGAGAATTCGGGTCCTCAGGTCGACTCGGAATCAGTTGCAACATCGAAGCGGAAGCCCAAGTCCACTCCGGAGCCAACTCCGGTTCCGTCGGTCAAGCCGAGTTGGTCGCCGACATCCGGCGATAAGACTGTCTACTTGACGTTTGATGACGGCCCCGGGCCCTACACGCAGAAGGTATTGGACGTTCTCAAGGAGAACGACGTCAAGGCGACCTTCTTCATCATTGGAAAGATGATTCGCACACGTGAAGCGGATCTGCAGCGTGTCTACGACGAGGGTCACGCGACAGGTGATCACACCTGGGACCACGCCGATCTCAGCCGCATGAACGCCACCGAGATTGACCGCCAGCTCAACAAGTCCGCAGTTGCGATCGGCCCGAAGATGGGGCCGTGCATGCGGCCGCCATACGGCGCGCTCGACGGAGAGGCACGAAAGCTTGCCGTGTCCTACGGCATGACTCCCGTCATGTGGACACGTGACACGAACGACTGGAACAAGGCATCCGAGTCGCAGATCTACAACGTTTTGATGGGCACCAAACCCGGTGATGTGATCTTGATGCACGACGGCGGTGGCGATCGCAGCAATACCGTGGCGGCGTTACGAGATGCGCTTCCCAAACTCAAGGACAAGGGCTACTCGTTCGCCAGCGTGCCAGTGTGCCTCCCTATCGCCAATACCCAGTGAGCTGATCGAACAGGGCCGCTGGCCTTAGTTCGTCGGCGGACCTACGGGAATTCGGTTCGCGATTGGGCGCATCGTTTCGGCGAAGAAGTCATTTCCCTTGTCGTCCACGACAATAAACGCGGGGAAGTTCTCGACCTCGATCTTCCACACCGCCTCCATTCCGAGTTCGGGAAAGTCGAGGACGTCCACCTTGCGGATGCAGTCATTAGCGAGCAGTGCCGCCGGCCCACCGATCGATCCGAGGTAGAAGCCGCCATTCGCTTCACACGCGTCAGTGACCGCTTGGGACCGATTGCCCTTCGCCAACATCACATGCGAGCCACCGGCCTTCTGGAACTGGTCAACGTAGGAATCCATTCGGCCAGCCGTCGTTGGACCGAAGGAACCCGAGGCCATGCCATCAGGAGTCTTCGCCGGTCCCGCGTAATAGACCGCGTGCTGCTTGAAGTAGTCAGGAATCGGCTCACCGCGGTCGAGCATGTCTTTGATGCGGGCATGAGCAATATCGCGGGCGACGATCAGCGGGCCGGATAGCGACAACCGGGACTTGATCGGAAGCGTGGAAAGAAGATTGCGTATCTCGTCCATCGGACGGGATAGGTCGATCTCGACGACGTCTGAAGTGTCGCCATCATCGAGGTGAGCGTCCGTGATCTCGGGAAGGTAATGCGCGGGTTCCTCGTCGAACTGCTCGAGGAACACGCCGTCGGGGGTGATCTTCGCGCGGGCTTGGCGGTCAGCCGAGCACGACACCGCAATCGCCACGGGACAAGAAGCGCCGTGGCGAGGCAGCCGAATGACTCGGACGTCATGACAGAAGTACTTCCCACCGAACTGTGCGCCGATCCCGAACTCTTGGGTCTGTTTGAGGATTTCCGCCTCCATCTCCAAGTCCCGGTACCCATTTCCATCGGGTCCGCCGTGAACAGGCAGCGAGTCGTAATAGCGAGTAGAGGCATATTTCGCGACCTTGAGTGCGTACTCCGCGCTTGTTCCGCCGACCACCACGGCGAGGTGATACGGCGGGCAGGCGGCAGTACCGATCGCTCGCAGCTTCTCGTCGAGGAAGCTGCGGAAGCGAGTTGGGTTGAGTACGGCTTTGGTCTCCTGGAACAGATAAGACTTGTTGGCGCTGCCACCGCCCTTGGCCATGAAGAACAGTTCATATTCGAGTGCGTGTTCGGGCTTGGTGTCTGCATAGATTTCGATCTGTGCGGGAAGGTTCGAGCCGGTATTGCGTTCCTCCCACATCGACAGTGGTGACAGTTGCGAGTAGCGAAGGTTCAGCTTCGTGAATGCGTCGTAGACCCCGCGAGCGAGGTACTCCTCATCGCGGCAATTCGTCAACACGTGGCTGCCACGTTTGCCCGAGATGATCGCGGTTCCGGTGTCCTGACACATCGGCAGGACGCCACCTGCGGCAACGTTGGCGTTCTTGAGCAGGTCGAGGGCGACGAACCGATCGTTGGGACTTGCCTCCGGATCATCGAGAATCTTGCGCAGTTGAGCGAGGTGACCTGGCCGTAGGAAATGTTCGATGTCGTGGATGGCTTCGTACGTAAGTAGGCGCAACGCCTCGGGATCAACCTCGAGGAAGGTTCGCCCGGCGGCATCAAAGGTGCGCACGCCCTCGGTGGTTACGAGGCGGTAAGGAGTGGGATCCTCGGCGGTTGGCAACATGTCGACGTAGGTGAATTCAGCCATGGGGTCAGCGTAGTTTGAGGCCGTCGGATCACCCCGCGGGTGTCGGCAAAGTCGGCACAGGTGAGGATTGCCCCGTGGCGCGCGCGGATCGACTTGGGACGACCATCGGTGGAATGGTGTTGTCGGTACTCCTGGTGTTCGGCGCCGTACTTGTGGTCGCATTCTTCACGTTCCGTCCCACGGACGAGAGCATTAAGGTCGTCGATTACCAACCGACTATTGCCGCTGCCCAGAAGTCGGGGCCGTTCCCCCCTGCCTATCCATCCCCAGTTCCAGCCGGGTGGCAGGCGACCTCAGTCCGTTACCGCGTGTCACCGACCAACCCGAAGATCGCCACCTGGCACCTCGGTTTCTACATTCCTGGCGATGAGTACGCCGCGGTCGATCAGAGCAACGCAAATGATGACCAGTTCATCCCCGAGACGACCGACAAAGGGAAGTCCGAGGGTGAGCAGTTAGTCGACGGCGTGCCATGGACGAAGTACGTGTCTCCCGAAAGCGGGCATCACTCGCTGGTTCTCATTCAGGACCAGCTCACGACGGTTGTGACTGGCACGCTGACGTACGCAGCGCTTGGCGACTTTGCTGCTTCGCTGACCACCAAGTAAGCAGGCTTTCCGGTCACGAAGTCGTCAATACTGTCGCTGACGCGCGCCCGGTTGACTCGCAGTGCGTGGTCGCATCCGACTCACGAATGGCTGGCAGTCCATGACCTCAGGGAAGCAACGCGAATCCGTCGGAGGATTCACCCTGTATGTCGTTGCTGTGATCGCGGGTGTGCTGGCGGGAGTTGTCGGCACCGCATTTCGTGAAGCGTTGGTTCTGGCGAACCAATTCCGACTCAATGTCGTCGAATACTTCCACCAATGGCCGCTGATCGGGTGGGTGGTACCGGTCGGCGCCGCGGCAATCGCGGTCGCAATCGCCAGGTACATCGTGGTCCGAGTCCCAGAGTCGGCGGGCAGCGGAGTGCAACGTATCGAGGCGCAGGTGCGTCGGCAGGTGACGAGTGATCCATTGCGGGTCGTTCCGGCGAAGTTCGTCGGCGGGGTCCTTGCCATCGGATCAGGTCTCGCCCTCGGGCGCGAAGGCCCAACCGTGCAGATGGCGGCGGCCATCGGCGGCAAGGTCGCGCGCTACGGAAAGCTCAATCATGATGACCAACTGACGATCCAGGCGGCTCTCGCAGGCGCGGGACTCGGAGTTGCCTTCAATGCACCGCTTGCCGGGCCGATCTTCGTTGTTGAGGAACTCACCAAGACGATTCAGTTCCGGGTGATCGTGTGCTCTTTGTTGGCAACCGGCGCAGGCGTCGGGGTCATGCGACTCCTCATCGGGGGTGCACCTGACTTCGCCGTGATTCACCTGGATCAGGTATCTGTGGTTGGTCTCGCGGTGTTCGTCCTGTTCGGATTGCTCGTTGGGCTACTCGGTGCCGCGTACAGCAAGACGACGGTCTACTTCATGGATCTATTCGCGCGGGCAAAGGCGGTTCCACTCCTGGTGCGGGCGGCGATCGTCGGTGGGGCCGTGGGTCTGCTTGGCTGGTTCCTGCCCGATTTCGTCGGGCCAGGGGACAACCTGATTCAAGAACTGCTGATCGGGTCCACACCGCTGATGCTTGTCTTCGCGTACTTAGTGGTCAGGTGGTTCCTCGGACCGATCTCCTATTCCGTCGGGACTCCTGGTGGGCTTTTTGCGCCGCTGCTGGTCGTTGGCGGAGCGATTGGCGCCGCCGTGGGAGGACTGTTGAATTTGGTGTCGCCCACCACTTTTGGAAGTCCCATCGTCTACGTGCTCGTGGGAATGTCGGCCTTGTTTGCTGCGGTCGTTCGCGCGCCAATCACGGGTATCGCACTGGTGGTTGAGATGACCGCGATCACCAACCAGTTTGTGCCGTTGATGCTGGCGACTGCCGCCGCGATGATCTCGGCCACGATGACGGGAACCGAACCCATCTACGACACGTTGCGCCACCGATTGCTGGCCACTGGCTCACCGGCAGCAATCGAGTAGGGCCACGCAGCACGTAGTGCGACCCAGGCGTCGGCGCGCCATACTTCGACCCGTGGTGGACCGGTTGGCAGCTTCGATGGCTGTCGCTTTGCGTGTCGACATGGGAAACCTGCGACTCATCGTGCCCATCCGGTTGGCATTTGCGGTCGTCATCCCACTCGTCATCGGGCTCCTGACTGATCACCTTGGGTTGGGGGTGTCCGCCGCGATGGGGGCGTTCATTTGCGGCGTTTCCGATTCCGGAGATACATTTCCGGTCCGCGCGCGGGTGATGCTCGTGACATCTGTGGCGCTGGCGTTGACGGCGACAGTTGGCGGATTGGTCTCCGAGAACGTGAGCGCAGTTGTCGCAGTATCCGCCGTCGTCGCATTCCTGTGCGGATACCTCGCGGTATTCGGGCCCAACGCCGGCCTGACTGGAACGCTGGCTTTGGTGATGTACGTCCTGTTCGCAGGCGCTGCCGTCGGTGAGTCCGCAGCATTTGCCCAAGGTGTCGCAGTCCTGGCGGGGGCACTGCTCCAGACGGCACTTTCGCTCTCGGCCTGGCCATTTCGTCGTTGCTCTGGAGTTCGCGGTCAACTTGCCGACACTTGGCGCACGCTCGCGGTTCTGAGTAGCGGGAGGCCACGGGACTTGCTGTCGCCACTGCTACCAGGACAACTCGTGCGCACCGCCACTGAAATTGCCTGGAGCGGCACACAGGGCAAGACGCGCGATTGGCTGCAAAACATCCTGGTCGCCGCCCAGACATTGCGACTGCCCCTGGCCTCGATCGCGAGTCGACGGTTGGAACTCCAAGAGCGGGATCCCGAATGCCAGGAACTCGCTGATCTCGATGAATTCGCGCACGCCGCGTCTCGATTCAGTCGAGCGATGGCGCGCGGTCTCGTAGTCTTGCATCGAAGCAGGACAATCCCGGCCGCGCTAGCCGACGTGCGATCAGCATCCCTTCGTGCCCGCACCTGGGCACCAGCGCAGGTGGATGCGGTCGCTACGGCGTGCGAGGCGGCGGCTGAGCAAATGATCAAGCCCTACCCAATCGGCCGCCGTGGCCGCGTGACCTATCGACTGAACATGGGCGGCCCGCAGTGGGGCGAGGCGGCGAGGCGCGATTTCACGCCAAGCTCACCGATCCTGCGACACAGCATCCGAATGGCGGTCATCATCCCGGTCGCCTGGCTGGTGGGATTGTGGCTGCTCACCGAACACCAGTATTGGGTCGCCTTGACCGTGGCCTGGGTGACACGCCCCGGCTACGGAGTGACCGTCGGACGGGTGGTGTCGCGCACGGGCGGCACGCTCATCGGGCTCGCGCTGGTGGGGCTTGTTATTTGGGTGTTTGCTCCTGGTCCGCTGGGGCTAATCGTGATCTGTGCGATCTCCAGTTACATCTTGTTCGCGGCGATGCCCGTGAACTACGCCTTCGCGGTGATCTTCGTGACGAGTCTGATCGTCACGATGCTGGCGCTAAGTGGCGACGAGTTGTTGACGTCTCTTTCCAACAGAGGAATCGGAACAATCTTGGGAGGTCTGATCGCACTCATCGGATCTCAGATTGGGGCCCAGTGGGCTGGGCCGACCTTGCCGACGAAGCTCACCTGCGTCGCTACCGGGATTAGGCGCTACGCGGGTGCAAGTTTCGACGATCGAGAGGACCTGCGTGCCTCGATCTCCGAACTGGTCAATGCCCGCCGCGAAGCCGCGCAGGCGATTCAAGATGCTGCCTTGGAGCCGAAGAAGGGCTACCTTGAGCCCGCCCGAGCCGAGCGCGTGCTGAACGCGCTCCTTGCCTGCATCTTTGCGATCTCGGCAGTGGATTCACCGGTAGAGCGCAAGGCGTTCAATCACCCAATCGACACCAGCGAGCTCGACCGCGACCTCGCTGAACTCGACAGACGGCTGGTGGCCATTGGTGACGGAACTGAATCTGTATCAGCTGGTCCGATTCCGCAGGTCCCCATCACCGACCCTCGGTTTGGCACAGATGTTGACCCCGCGTGTCTGGCAGTGAAGCGGGCAATCGCCTATCTCTAAAGGGCGAGCGGGCCCAAGTCCTTCGATCGTGCGCTAGTCGCTGCTGACGGCGGATTGACGCCGGACGGCCTCAATCCGCTCTCGAGCGTTGCTCAGCCACTGCTCGCAGATTGCCACGAGCTTCTCACCGCGCTCCCACAAGGCGAGCGACTCTTCGAGAGTCGTGGTTCCAGCTTCAAGCTGATTCACCACGATCGCAAGCTCATCGCGTGCCTGCTCGTAGGACATGGTTTCTTCAGTGGTGTCGTTGGACATCTCGCGTCACTGAGTCCTTTCGTTGACTGTTACTGGCACCTGTCCATCGGCCAAGCGCAGAGTGAGTGGCTCGCCGTCACTTACGTCGGTGGACGCGCGAATTATCTGGTGTTGGTGGTTGAGCACGATCGCATAGCCGCGATCCAGGGTCGCCGCCGGGGAAACGGTGCGCAGCTGCGCTTTGAGACTCACGACCTTCTCTGAGGCCAACTGGAGGTGATGGGCAAGTGACTTCGCAAATCGAGTGCGGCTGTCCTTGACCTGCTGTAACTCGGCCGCGATCAAAGCACTCGGGTCGGCGAGGCCAGGGTGTGCTGCCCAGCGTTGGATCTGACTGTGTTCGCGGTCGAGCCGACTGCTGACGGCGCGGAGGCTGCGATCCCGCAGGCCGTGGACAAGTTCGAGTTGCTCGGTCAAGTCGGGCACGATCCGCATCGCCGCGTCCGTTGGGGTCGAAGCCCTCACGTCCGCGACGTAATCGAGCAGCGGCGCATCCTGTTCGTGACCAATCGCGCTGACGATTGGGGTACTCGCGGACGCCACCGCCCGCACCAGCTGTTCATCGGAAAAGGGCAGCAGGTCTTCGACGCTTCCACCACCGCGAGTGATCACAATGACGTCGACGTCGGGTCTTCCGTCGAGCTCGAGCAGCGCCTGCGTGACGGCTGCTGCCGCAGTTAATCCCTGCACGGCAACCTGTCGAAGCTCAAACTCAATTCCAGGCCACCTGCGGACCGCATTCTCGATCACGTCACGTTCAGCCGCGCTATCGCGACCGCAGATAAGGCCAATGCGCCTAGGTAAGAAGGGTAGGGACTGCTTGCGGTCTTTGGCGAATAGGCCTTCAGCCGCAAGCTCTTGCCTAAGTCGCTCGACTCGGGCGAGCAGATCCCCCAAACCGACGGCGCGAATCTCGCGTGCCCGCAGTTGCAGTCGGCCTGAATTGATCCAGTACTCCGGTTTGATGAGCAGCACCACACGGTCGCCCTCGCTTAGCGCGGGGTTGAGCCCAGCGAGATTCGCCGACGCTGTGACTACCTGCGCCGAGGCGTTCTTCTCGAGGTCACGCAGGCCCAGATAAGCCTGTCCTGCACCGGTTCGCGCGTTAATTTGGGTGATTTGCCCTTCAACCCAGACCTCGCCAAGGCGCTTGATCCATTCGGCGATCTTGGTGTTGATGCTGTGCAGCGACGCGGGCTTCTCCGGGCTGGTCTCCAAACTCACAGCGGCCACCCTACGTGCAGCTGGGAACCGGTGATGGTGCTGATCACCAACGGGACGCCTAACATGGGGGGATGACTGCCTCGACAGGTCCCGACACCGGTGAATCCCTCAATGAACAGGCACCGCCCAAGACTGTCCTGCTGGCATCGCCGCGTGGGTACTGTGCGGGTGTTGACCGGGCGGTGATCACTGTCGAAAAGGCACTCGACCTCTATGGCGCACCGGTGTACGTGCGCAAGGAAATCGTGCACAACGCACACGTCGTGCAGACTCTGAAGGATCGCGGCGCAATCTTCGTGGAGGAGACCGAGGAGGTTCCAGAGGGTGCTCTCGTCGTATTCAGCGC
>DMNR01000099.1:0-3150 GCA_003452655.1 Actinomycetota bacterium
CATGCCGAACTGGAACTCCTGCACGATGCCGGTCACGACACCCATGGCGAAGTTGATCAGGAAGATTTTCCCGAAGAACTTTGTTGCCCGCAGCCACTTCTCGTTGTTTGTCCGAACCCATGCAGTCTGCATCCCCGCGACGAGGAAACTGAGACTGATCGTGATCGGCACGAACAGAAAGTGGTAGACGGTGGTGACACCGAATTGAAGCCTCGACAGATCTAGAACGTCCATGAACGGAATAGTTCCACTACTTGGTAAGGGAATGACTCGCGTAAGTCCCCCAAGTGGTACAAATCGGGTCCCGTGTTTTAGGGACTAAAGTCCCGAAAGCCTGTGGAAAACGCCTCCGAATCTCCTGGGAAAACACCGGGTAGCGCTACTGTGGCTCAGGTGACCGACCAGCCAGCCAAGATCCGGGTATTCCTCCTCGACGACCACGAAGTAGTCCGTCGAGGTGTCGCTGATCTCCTCGAATCCGAGGGCGACATCGAAGTCATTGGTGAGGCGTCCACCGTGGCGCAGGCCATGGCTCGGGTTCCAGCTCTCAATCCGCAGGTAGCGGTGCTCGATGTGCAGCTGCCGGACGGCAATGGCGTCACAGTGTGTCGGGATCTGCGCTCTCAGTTCCCAAATCTTTACTGCCTCATGCTCACGTCATTCGAAGATGACGAAGCGCTCCTTGACGCGATCGTCGCCGGGGCGAGTGGATACGTCCTCAAGCAGATCCGTGGAACCGACCTCATCGGCGCTGTTCGCACCGTCGCGGCCGGTGGCTCACTGCTCGACCCATCGGCCACGGCTCGGGTCATGCAACGCATCCGCAACGAAGCTAACAAGACCGACCCGCTGTCGGACCTGACTGACCAGGAACGCAAAATTCTCGATCTGATCGGCGAGGGTATGACCAATCGGCAGATCGGTGAACAACTATTCCTTGCTGAAAAGACCGTGAAGAACTACGTCTCAAGCATCTTGAGCAAACTCGGGCTGCAACGGCGCACACAAGCAGCCGTATTCGTAGCGAAGGTGAAGAACGGCTCGTAAGAAGGCTCTGACAGTCGGCGGTAGCCGTCACGCGCTCGAGTTAGTTACGTGCTCGTTGTCCAATGTTGCTCGACCTACCCGTGATTGAGCGGCACCGACCAAGTCAGCACGGTCGACCAGTCGTCATCGGAGCCGTCCACTTGCACGGCCTGAAACGATCCGCCGTGCTGCTCGGCCCGGCTGGCCAGGTTCGCAAGTCCGCTGCGGCGAGGCGGCGAGCCGTCGGCCGGTGCATTTGCATCAATCCCAACCCCATCGTCGCGCACGATGAGCGTCAGCACGTCCGAGCTCGCATCGATGGTGACCTCGACTCGAGATGCGGATGCGTGTTTGGCAATGTTCGACAAGGACTCACGAACGACGGCAATGACGTCCTCACTCATGGCTTCGGGAATCATCGCGTCAATGGGACCATCGATCCGGATGACCGGATTGAATCCCAGAATTGATCCCAATTGGTCGCCGAGTCCAACGATCCGAGCCCGCACACCGACAGGCTCATCTCGCTGCACGGTCTGCAGCGAGTAGATCGTTGAACGAATGTCGCGAATCGTCACATCGAGGTCGTCAACAACGTCGTGAATCCGCTTCTCGATGTCCGGATCGTCGACCAGTCGCGACGTGGACTCCAACTGCATTCCAGCTGCAAACAGCCGCTGAATGACTGAGTCGTGCAGGTCGCGGGCTATTCGGTCACGATCCTCGAATACGAGGATCCGTTCGGAATCACGCCGAGCCTCCGCGAGTTCAAGAGCCAGCACCGCCTGACCGGCGAAGCCTTGTAGCGCGGCCACGACCTCTGGTCCGAACCGCACGTCCTGCCGATTATTCGCAACGCACAAGGCTGCTGCAGCTGAGTGCCAGCCAAGTGGAACGGACAAGGATGGCTCCGGCAACGGTAGTGGCGAACCCACTAGCTCACCGCCGGCTTGCCCGTCTGCAACTTCAACGATCAGAGTCCCGTACTTGTCTGCAAATCCGATGACGGCGACGTCAGCCTCAGCGATTCTTCTTGCCCAGTGTGCGATCAGTTGCAGGACACCATCTGTGTCCGACCCTGCCAGCAGTTCACGATTGATCTGGGCCATTGCCCGCTGCCACTCCTCAGAGCGTCGCGACTCGCCAAAGAGGCGAGCATTCTCGACGGCAACACCGGCAGCTGTGGCGAGCGTCAGTACGACGCGCTCGTCATCAGTCGTAAAGCACTGCCCACCGCGCTTTTCAGTCAGATACAGATTCCCGAAGATCTCATCTCGGACACGGATCGGAACACCAAGGAAGGTTCGCATCGGTGGGTGGCCCGCTGGGAAACCAACTGAGTCCTCATGCGCGGTCAGATCTGGCAGCCTGAGCGGGACCGGGTCGCGCAGGAGCAGGCCGAGGATCCCATCGCCATGTGGCAGGTTCCCGATCGCCGCCCGTTGTTCGTCGTCAATCCCGGTCGTGACAAATTCAACGAGAGACTTGCTCGCAGGTCCACGACTCCCGCTGAGGTACTCCTCGCCCACGACACCGAGCGCTCCGTACTCGCAGTCGACAAGCTGAACCGCCGTCTCAACGATGCGACGCAGAACCGCTGACAATTCGAGGTCGCTGCCAACGGCCATCACTGCCGCGAGCAAGCTCGGAAGTCGTTCTTCAGTCATCCTTGGGGTGACATCCACACGTGTAAGCGTGCCATCTTCGGTAAATTCCGGCGAATTTGGGCGGCAGGTGGGCGATTTTGGGGTGACAACCGACACGTTTCACGCCACCATGAGGCTCACAGACCCGTCACGGCTGGAGGAATGTCATGAAAATTGCAGCGATCCTTGCGAGCAAAGGCGATTTCGTCGCAACCGTTGCACCTGACGCGACGGTCAACGCCCTACTTGCGACCCTTGCCGAGCGCGAAATCGGCGCCGTAGTTGTCTCGGGAGACGGTGTAGTCATCAACGGCATCGCCTCCGAACGCGACGTCGCTCGTGCGCTGTCAGCCAATGGTGCGGCCGTCCTCGACGCGCCCGTCTCGCAGATCATGACGAACGTGATCTGTACCTGCGAACTAGATAGCCCCGTTGAGGAACTCATGGTCCAGATGACCGAGAACCGAGTACGCCACGT
>DMNR01000099.1:3385-5255 GCA_003452655.1 Actinomycetota bacterium
CGAATCGATCACCTCGAGGACGAGCGAAAGTCCTTGCTTTCCTACATCACCAGCTAGCGCGAATCCACGGCCCTACCGGTCGTCGGATAGCGCTTCTTCGGGCAGCGTCTGAGCGTTGTACTCAACAAGACGCCAATCCGGCGGCGTCGGAATATCCGGGAACCGCTCGGTTGGCCCAGTCAAGACATCTGCCAGCGAAGCCGTTGAACTCGTGGCGACGAGCTGAGTCTCCCCCAATACGCACCATGCGCAGTTGGACAGGACGCCAAGAATCCCCCAGTGATCTGTCGGCAACCCCAGCATGCTGCCGATTGCAGCCCGCGCTGAACCTCCGTGGGTGACAACAACCAGCACACCAGCGGGCGGAACGTCGGCTAGGGCACGATCGATTGCGGCCGACATCCTGGCCGCAACTTCACTGCGACGCTCGCCGCCGCCCGGCGCCAAGTTCGAACCCGCTGCCCAAGCAGCGAGTTCGTCACCGAACTCCGCTTGAAGTTCCTCGCGCCCAAGGCCTTCCCACTGTCCCGCGAACGTCTCTCGAAGCTCGGAGTCAATGTGTACAGGAAGCCCAGTCTGATCTGCCAGCGCCTGAGCCGTCTGCCTAGCACGTTGGAGGTCGCTACTGACGATCTTTGACGGCTTGAGCGTTGCCAACATGGGCGCAGCAAGGCGAGCTTGTGATTGCCCGACCTCATCAAGGGGAATGTCGCTGTGGCCTTGAAACCGGCGCTGGGCGTTCCACTCAGTCCGCCCGTGGCGCCAGAGAACTACCTTGCGCGCGCTCAGGACGAGTCCCGCGCAAGTTCAGGGATCTCTACAACTGGGCAGTCATTCCAGAGTCGCTCAAGTCGGTAGAAATCGCGGGCCTCTGCGAGCAGGACGTGAACAACGATGTCCGGGTAGTCGAGAAGCACCCAGTTTCCGTCGCGAGCGCCTTCCCTATGCAATGGCTTCTGGCCACGCTTGCGCAACTCATCCTCGACGTTGTCGACAATTGCGTGCAGCTGCCGATCGTTGTTTGCCGAACACACGACAAAGACGTCCGACAGCGCCAAGTGTGAACTCACATCGATAGCCACGACGTTCGTTGCCAGCTTGTCGGCTGCCGCTACGGCGGCAATCACCGCAAGCTCTTTTGCCTCATCTGTTGCGCTCAAAGCGTGCCCTTCGTGGCGTTCGACGCTCCGCCTGCGGAGTACCTCGGGTGGATGTTCCTCACGACAAGGGTGACACAGGCGGGCAGAGGTCGCAGTCACCGATTCGGCGATACCTGCCCGCCGTGGGTATTCGCCGCGTCTACGACGCGCTCGCGCTAGCCGTTGGGGAGGCAGTTGTGAAGGTCGAGTCGGCAGCCAACTTCACGCTTGCCTGCACGCCGATCGTCTCAGCTGAACTGACCGTGATCGCACTGGTCGGAACTCCCAGCGTTCGGGCAATCTGTTCCCCGGTCGCTCGACCGGCTTCGTTCGGGATGAAGATTTGAGTCTTAGCGATCGTGGCCAACTGGCCGCCCCACACGAGCGAGAGTCCATTGGCGGTGAAGGCCTTGCCCGCCTCATCGATTGCGTCGTACTCGGCACCGGCGGCGAGTACGCGCACCCGCGGCAATGCCCCGTCCTTGCCGGGAACCATCACAGATTCTGCGAACAGACGCTCCACCGTGGGCTGCGTTCCGATCGGAATCACCGTGTAGATGGCAGTTGAACCGGTACCTGCGACTTCGGCAGTTGGAGTCCCCTTGGTCATGCTCTGCGCAGCCAACGAGGTCTGGGCGTCTAGCAGTGCCTGTGAGACCTGTTCGGGGGTCAGACTGATTCGAGAGAGCGAACCGAGGCTTCCTTCTGCTTGAAAAAAAAACAAAACAAAA
>DMNR01000019.1:0-1477 GCA_003452655.1 Actinomycetota bacterium
GCGGGCCGAACGACGCGCAGTTGGCAGGCGTAGCCGATCGCTCCGGATTCATCGTGATGTCTTCTCGGTACTACCGCAATCAGGTCACCGATCCTTCAGTGGAGGAACGCCGCAGCGGTGTCCAGATTAAGATCAACACCGGCATGATCTGGGGTACAGCATTGCCCAGTTGTGAGATTTCAAATGGTCCAACTTGGAACGACTACCTCGATGCCTGCCGGAGTGCGGGGGACTACCCGCAACCGCGCAAGCAGGCCTGGTTCCCGGGAGTTCCAGCGGACCCGATGGACCGGACTTCCGCTATGACGAAATGCGCGCAGACGCGAACCGATACAGAACGCTTGGTTGGGATATCCACGAACTGGACTTCTACGGTGGGCACACGATGGCTCCCACCTCGATGTATGAGTCGGTATTCGCAGATTTGACCAGTTCGCTGGGTTGGCGATAGTCACGACTTGATGACTGCCTTGCCTTCGATCTGCGTGGCGAATGCAGCGGGCCGCGAGACCTTGGTGCAAGGATCACCCCATGGGTAGCTGGTTCTGGATCCTTCTGGCAGTCGCAGTCGTCGCGCTTTCCCTAGCGATGATGACCGCAATTCGAAAGTCCGTGGGCAGCAGCGACAAGCAGCGCCAGGGCTGGTATCCGGACCCAAAGAACCCGGCGCAGTACCGCTACTACGACGGCCAGAAGTGGACCGAGATGACCGCGAATGGTGATCAAGATCCGCCGAAGTCGTAGCGGGTCGACAGACCGATCCCGAGGTTTGCCAAACCCTCACTGCTGTGCTGGGTCTACGCGAACTTCGTGATGTAGACATCCCAGCACTTGTACCCTTTGTGTGCGTTGCGGTAAGTGACTGTGTAGGTGAAGTCTTCGGAAACTCGCTGCGCTGTGGTTTCGCTGGTGAATGTCCACGTTGAATTGTCTTTCGGGGGTTGGCTGTCGTTCGCTGGACGTTCTTGGCTGGAGAACTGGGCCCCGGCTACGTACTGGTCCCCATCATGGGGATTGTGTGCACAGATGTAGCGGCCCTTGCCTAGTACGATCGTGGCATCTACGCCGCCAGACTTCCAGGCCAGATACTTTGCAGCGACCTCGGTGTCGGAGTGGTAGCTGAGCCCTGCACCCTTGTTGTGTCCCTGATCCATGTGTGAGTTCTTTCCGCCGGGTTTCAGTGTCAGCGTCTTGCCGTCGTTGTAGTCCTCCCAACTGCTCGCCACTGGCAATGGGCGGTCAGTGAGGTTCCAAACGGTGATCCGTGAACTGTCGACGCACGACGGTGACTGCTCGGCAACCTTTCCTGCGTGCTCTGTCGCCGCGCTGCTGCTGCTGGTGGTGGTGGCAATTGCTCCCGCAGTCACGAGGGTCGCCACGGCGAGGACTCTCCATGAGGTGGCCATGTTCGATTTCATGCTGTGTGTATGCCCGCACTCAGCGGCCCTCATTCGCGAAAAACGGACTCAACCGCTTA
>DMNR01000019.1:1544-3347 GCA_003452655.1 Actinomycetota bacterium
GCGCGCCCGGAGGGACTCGAACCCCCAACCGACCGGGTAGAAACCGATTGCTCTATCCATTGAGCTACGGGCGCTTGGTGACGGACGTTTCTCCATCACGTTGTCGAATCCTAATGGGGCTGCCGTGCGGGCTCACGTCACCTCGCGGATTCGTACCCGCGGATTCGGGACGTTGGACCTAGATTTCCGGCGCTCGCTTTGCAGGGCCCGGGTTTTCTCACCCATCTGCGTTGGCCTCTAGTAATCCGCCTCGTCGAGGAATAGCGTCGATCTTGCCAGTGATCAGTCGCGGGCGAGGCAAAGTGATCTTCGCGCTCGCCGATGAGGAGTGTTAATGACTGCAACAAATCAAGCCAGCGGAGCAATGGCCGATGTCGCACACGTAGTGGAGCAACTCTCCGAGATCAGCGAGGCCGAGCTCACCTCAGTCGATGCGTGGTGGCGTGCCGCCAATTACCTAACAATCGGACAGATCTATCTGCGTGACAACCCATTGGTGAAGCGGCCGTTGACTGTCGACGACATCAAGCCGCGGCTGCTCGGACACTGGGGAACGAGTCCTGGCCTGTCCTTCATCTACGCCCACACTTCACGCTTGATCCGGGCGACCGGTCAATCAACGATCTACATGGCGGGCCCGGGTCACGGCGGTCCAGCACTTGTAGCCGCTTCCTGGCTGGAAGGCACCTACACAGAGTGCTTCCCGAAGATCACCCAGGACGAAGCCGGAATGCTCCAACTTTTCCGGCAGTTCTCGGCACCCGGTGGTATCCCGAGCCACGCATCGGTCACGACGCCCGGTTCGATCCATGAGGGCGGCGAGCTCGGCTACGTCCTCGTTCACGCTTTCGGCTCAGTGATGGACAACCCGGAGCTCATGACCATCGCAGTTGTGGGCGACGGGGAGGCCGAGACCGCCACGCTTGAGGGTTCTTGGAAGGGCGTGTCGTTCATCAACCCGAAGCACGATGGCGCGGTCCTGCCGATCCTTCATCTCAACGGCTACAAGATTGCCGGTCCGACGGTCCTGGCGCGCAAGAATCCGCGTCAGCTGCGCGAGCTCATGGAGGGTCACGGCTACGAGGTGCTGGAGGTTTCCGGCGACGATCTGCCCGGGATGCACGAACGATTCGCCGCAGTTCTCGCCGAGGCGTGGGGCAAGATCAAAGCGATTCAGCTCGATGCTCGCGACAGTGATGGCGACATCGATATTCAGGCGATTCGCTGGCCGATGATCGTGCTGCGTTCGCCGAAGGGGTGGACGGGTCCGGACAAGGTCGATGGCATCCAGGTCGCAGGCACGTGGCGGGCGCATCAGGTTCCTCTGTCCGGAGTGCGCGACAACCCTGAGCATCTGCAGATATTGGAGGATTGGCTGCTGTCTTATCGTCCGGCGGAACTTTTCGACGATGATGGCGTTCCCTCTGCCCAGATCAAGCACGACAATCCCCAGGGCGAACTGCGCATGAGCGGAAATCCGAGTGCCAACGGCGGGTTACTGACGCGAGAGCTGCATATTCCGGATTTCCGCAGTCTGGCCGTGGATGTGCCGAGTCCGGCGACTGTTCGACTCGAGTCGACTCGAGCCCTCGGCGAAATGATGCGTGGGATCTACGAACAGAACCCATCAACGTTCCGGCTCTTCTGCCCCGACGAGACGAACAGCAACCGCCTTGGCGCGGTGTTCGATGTCAGCGACCGCGGGTTCATGGAGGAGACGTTTACCTACGACACCAAGATCTCCTCGAACGGGCGCGTGATGGAGGTGCTCAGCGAGAACAACTGCCAGGGCTGGCTTGAGGG
>DMNR01000019.1:3457-10132 GCA_003452655.1 Actinomycetota bacterium
CATTTGCCCTGGCGGGCGAAGGTGCCGAGCCTGAATATCCTGCTTACTTCCACGGCCTGGCGAAATGATCACAACGGATTCTCCCACCAAGGGCCGGGCTTGCTTTCGGTATTGCTGACCACGCGTGGCGACGTCGCACGCGTCTACCTGCCGCCGGATGCGAACTGCCTGCTGTCTGTGGCTGACCACTGTTTCCGGTCGAAGTCGTATGTGAACCTCATCGTCCAGGACAAGCAGCCCCAGCTTCAGTGGCTGACGATGGATGAGGCTGAAGAGCACTGCCGTCGCGGCGCCAGCATTTGGGAATGGGCCGGCACAGACGACGGCACTGATGAGCCTGACATCGTGCTCGCCAGTGCTGGGGACGTCGTCACCCTCGAGGTGATTGCGGCGGCCCAGCTACTCAAGGAGAAGTTGCCAGCCATGCGAACGCGTGTGGTGAACGTCGTTGACCTCATGGCACTGCGCCGTCCCAAGGATCATCCGCACGGCATGGACCCGCTGTACTTCAGTGAGTTGTTCACTGACGACACCGACGTGATCTTCGCGTTCCATGGGTATCCCGAGGCGATCCACGGACTCGTCCACGGTCGACCGGATGAAGACCGATTCCGGGCGCGTGGGTTCATTGAGCAGGGGACAACAACAACGCCCTTCGACATGGTCGTTCGCAACCAGGTTTCCCGCTACCACCTGGTCATGGATGCGATCAACAATGCTCGACGGACTGTCACTGGGGCCACCGAACTGTACAAATGGTGCCAGGACCAACTCGCCCGCCATGATGAGTACGTTGTTGAGCATCTGGAGGACATGCCAGAGGTTCGCGATTGGTCCATGTAGTCGCAGACGGTTGGGAACCCATGAGGATTCTGGTCATCAATGCTGGGTCTTCCAGCCTGAAGTGGCAGTACTTTGACGGAGATCGGTTAGTCATTGACGAGAACATTCAGCGGTGGAATCCCGCGGATGGATTCGACGACGTCGTAGCGGCGGTCAGTGCCGCTGGCGGGGTTGATGCAGTGGGCCACCGAGTCGTTCATGGTGGGCCAAAGCTGCGAGAGACAACAGTGATCGACGATGACGTTGTCGAGTACCTCAAGACCACTGTGGATCTCGCGCCGCTGCATCAGCCACCGGCGATTGCCGGAATCGAAATCGCGAGGGCAGCTTTTCCCGATGCCGTCCACGTGGCGTGCTTTGATACGGCGTTCCATCGAACGTTGTCATCAGCAGCATCGACGTACGCATTGCCGAAGGAATGGAACGAACGCTGGCAACTGAGGCGCTATGGATTCCACGGGTTGTCCCATGCCTACGCGTATCGGGCTGGGGCGCAACTGGCGGGAGTGTCGACGGACTCGCGAATCCTCACCGCACACCTCGGTGCCGGTGCCTCGCTGTGTGCGATTCACGAAGGAAGATCGGTGGCGACGACGATGGGGTTTACGCCACTGGAAGGACTCGTGATGGTGACGAGGTCTGGAACCGTCGACCCTGGGTTGATGTTGTGGCTGCTCGAGCACACCAGCATGGACGTCAAGCAGTTGTCCGACGCGATGGAACACGGCTCAGGGTTGGCGGGGCTGTCGGGAACATCCGGTGATGTCCGCGATGTGGTGGCCGGGGTAGATGCTGGCGATACGGATGCGATCACGGCCTGGGAGGTCTTCAACCATCAACTCGCTGGGCTCGCCGGGCAAATGATCGTGGCGATGGGTGGCCTTGACTTGCTGGTCTTCACGGGCGGGATCGGGGAGCATCAGCAACGCGTTCGCGATTCGCTCGCATCGGCGCTGGGCTTCCTTGGAGTGGAGCTGAGTTCAGCAGCAAACGATGCCGCGAGCGGGGATGCGGTCATCAGTTCTGCGGCATCGCGGGTGCCCGTGGTCGTCGTGACTGCGCGAGAGGATCTTCAGATCGTGCGTGAAGTCGCGTCAGTGGTCTCTCGCTAGGCGCCGAAGCTCCCAAGTCCACCGAGTTATCCACCGACCCTGGTTACCGCAAGTTGTCCACCGCAAGTGGGTTCGTTCGTTCGCCAAGTCCACAGGTTGGCCGATTGTTGCGGGGTAACGATCCAATCAGGCAACGATCAATCCTCGGAGGTCGCAATGAATGAATGCAGCGTCGTGCTTATGGGTAATGCAGTCAGTGATGTTCACCGCCACACCACCAGCAAGGGCGATGTCATGGCTCGGTTCCGGTTGGTAGTTCACGAGCGTCGATATGACCGCACGCTCGAGCGCTACGTTGAGGCTGAGCCTTCCTACTTCAATGTCGTCGCGTGGCGTCAGACAGCTGAGAACGTGCTCGCCAGCGTGCGGCGTGGTGATCCCGTAGTTGTTTCCGGGCGCTTGCGTGTGCGGGAGTGGAAGGCCGACGACGGTCGGATCAAGACTTCAGGCGAGGTGTCCGTTCAGGGAATCGGCCACGATCTCTCCAGGGGACGCAGTGCATTCAGTCGTGCACCGCAGACGGAATCTCGCGGCCAGCAACTGCTGAGTACCGACGCGGCGTAGTCGGGCCGGTTGGCGGTGATTACCCTTGCTCAACGTGGCTGAATTCATCTACACCCTGCGTAAGGCTCGTCGGGCCCACGGCGACAAGGTCGTCCTCGATGACGTGACTCTGTCGTTCTTGCCTGGAGCGAAGATCGGCGTCGTCGGACCCAACGGTGCTGGTAAGTCGAGCTTGATCAAGATCATGGCTGGCCTCGACCAACCCTCGAACGGTGACGCGATTCTCGCGCCAGGGGCGACGGTCGGCATCCTGCTCCAAGAGCCAGACCTCGATCCTGACAAGACCGTGCTGGAAAACGTTGAAGAAGGCGTCGCGGAGACGAAGGCCATGATGGCCCGGTTTAACGAGATTTCCGAGGCGTTGGCGGATCCAGAGGCCGACTACGACAGTCTGCTGGCCGAGATGGGGACCCTGCAGGAGCTGCTTGATCACCGCAATGCGTGGGATCTTGACGCCCAACTTGAGCAAGCGATGGATGCCCTGCGCTGCCCACCACCGGACGCTGACGTGACGGTTCTTTCCGGTGGTGAACGCCGTCGGGTTGCATTGTGCAAACTGCTGCTCGCCCAGCCGGACTTACTCCTCCTCGATGAACCCACCAACCACCTCGATGCTGAGAGTGTCCAGTGGCTCGAACAACACCTTGAGAAGTACCCCGGCACGATCGTTGCGATCACACACGACAGGTACTTCCTGGACAACGTTGCCGAGTGGATCCTCGAACTCGACCGCGGCCGTGCATACCCGTACGAAGGCAACTACTCCACGTACTTGGAGGCCAAGGCCGCACGTCTCAAGGTCGAAGGACAGAAGGACGCGAAGCTTCGTAAGCGCCTGGTTGACGAACTCGAATGGGTGCGGTCCAATCCCAAGGCTCGCCAGGCCAAGAGTAAGTCGCGGTTAGGTCGCTATGAAGAGATGGCGGCTGAGGCCGAGCGCACCAACAAGTTGGACTTCGAGGAGATCCAGATTCCACCGGGTCCCCGCCTCGGCAACATCGTCGTTGAAGCCACTGACCTCACGAAGGGATTCGACGATCGCATTCTGATCGACGACCTCTCATTCTCACTGCCCCGCAACGGCATCGTCGGTGTGATTGGGCCCAATGGTGTAGGTAAGACGACGCTGTTCAAGATGATCGTCGGCCAGGAAGAACCAAATAGCGGCTCGATAAAGATCGGTGACACTGTCTCGATTTCCTACGTTGATCAGAGCCGGGGTGGAATCGACCCAAAGAAGAACGTCTGGGAGGTTGTGTCCGACGGGCTCGACTACCTGAAGGTCGGCAAGGTGGAAATGCCGAGCCGCGCCTACGTCAGTGCGTTTGGCTTCAAGGGTCCCGACCAGCAGAAGCCAGCCGGAGTCTTGTCCGGCGGTGAGCGGAACCGCTTGAACCTTGCGTTGACGCTGAAGATCGGTGGCAACCTGTTGCTGCTTGACGAACCGACAAACGACCTCGACGTCGAGACCCTGTCGAGCCTGGAGAACGCGCTACTCGACTTCCCCGGATGTGCTGTGATCACAAGCCACGACCGGTGGTTCCTTGACCGGGTCGCCACCCACATCCTCGCCTACGAAGGCGATTCCCAGTGGTTCTGGTTTGAGGGCAACTTCGAGTCCTACGAAGCCAACAAGATCGAACGACTCGGCCCCGAGGCTGCTCGCCCAACCCGCGCTACTTACCGCAAGCTCACTCGCGGATAGTCGAGGCGAGCGGATGCCCATGACTCACACCCCTCATGCCTGAGGCCGCAGTGCTGCGGATGCGGCACAGCGAGGTCGTCTTCCTCGCCGCCTATCTCAAGCAACTCGTTGAGTGGGATGCGCGAGCATGCGTGCGCATCCAACAACGTGGGTCGGCAGCAGGTTTTTTTGGAGCACCACCCACCGGGTGCATCAGCTTTGTTGCGCTGCCTTTGTCGTCAGCAGGTGAGGCAGGCAGTCAAGTCGAAGATCGAACAGTGAGTGCGGGTCGGCTCCGCGACATTCTTGGCGACGTCACGGTTACTCCCCGGGGCTTTGCTGGCAGGGAGCTGATGATGCCGGACCCCGTGTCCGGACCGCTTGAACTGCTCGACCTGCCACCGACTTCTGGGTGGGAGCTCACTGCGCAGGGTGCCGCCGCCGACGCAATGCCGAGCATTGACACTGCGATTGCTGACTTCCGTCGCCGAATCGGGTCGGATGCAGGTGTCGATGAGGCCGCAGCTCAACGCGTGGCCAATGAGATCTGGTCACAACCTGGTTGGGGAAATGTACCCATCCGAGTTCTGCAAACCGCAAAGCTGCTGGGTTTCCTGGCCAACGAGGAAGCGACCATTCAGACAGCTCACCTTGATGGATGGAATCGGCTGCGCACTGGGGCCGGTCAGGTCTTTGCAAAAGCGGAAGTTTCGAACCTGACGCTGTCGCTGACGGTTCTGCGTTAGCCGACTTGGTGCGCTAGGTCGTCGGAAGGTTCGGTTTGGGTGGGCGTAATTCGTCGTGGACATTGACCATTGCGTGGGCGGCCATCACGAGGTAACGCCACATTTCGTCGTCGAGGTCAGGCGGTAGGTCGCGGTGGTTGAGCGCGGTCCGCATGTGAAGAAGCCACAGATCGCGGGCCTGCTCATCGATGGCGAACGGTCCGTGTCGCAGCCGCAGTCGTGGGTGACCCCGTTCGTCAGAGTAAGTGGTTGGCCCACCCCAATACTGTTCAAAGAACATGCGTAGTCGAATCTCTGCGGGGCCTAGGTCTTCTTCTGGATAGAGGGGGCGAAGTACAGGATCGTCGGCGACTTGGCGGTAGAAGTCAGCGACGAGATCCACAAAGAATTCGTGGCCGCCGAATCGTTCATACGGAGTCTGATCCTGGGTTTCCTCGGTACTCACGCAGCCCACCTTAATGTCACCGCACTCGCCGACTGATTGATGCGCCCAGGAATGCTGGTCTACGGCTTGAGCGGTCCGGTCCCGTACGTGCGGGGCGGGGGCTGTCCTGGCCCAGGCTGGCTAGACGGCGGCGCTGCTGCCGGTCCTGCAGGTGTCGCACCGCCGCCAACAACGGGCATGCGAATCCCGGCTCGGTCAAAGGTGACCTTCAGTCGTTCGCGCAGGATTCGTGTCACCGCGACCTGTTGCTCTGGAGCCGCCTTTGCGGTCACCCGGATCGTCACTGCCTCGCCACTGACCGATTCCACGCCTGCGAATTTGGGTTTGTCGAGCAGCATTGAGTCATACAGCGGGTCTTGGTCCATGTCCTCGGCGACGGACTCGACGAGTTGCTTGATCCGATCGAGGTCCTCGTCGTATGACACCGGGAGATCGACGATCGCCAGCGTCCATCCTTGAGAACGGTTGGCGACTCTGAGAACTTCGCCATTGCGTACGTACCAAACCACGCCAGACATGTCTCGCAAGCGCGTGATGCGCAGAGTCACATCTTCTACCGTGCCTACGACCGGCCCAAGGTCGACGACGTCGCCAACCCCATATTGGTCTTCAAGGATGAGAAAGATTCCCGAAAGGTAATCCTTCACCAGGCTCTGGGCGCCGAAACCGAGGGCGACACCGATCACACCCGCGCTCGCCAACAGTGGCGTGATGTTGATTTCGAGCTGGGCGAGGACGAGCAGAATCCCGATGCAGACGATGAATGCGGTTGTCACTGAGCGCAGCAGCGAGGCGATTGCCTCGGCACGAGCGCGCCGTCGTTGCGACATCAAGACCGCGCTGAGGTCTGTCGTGTGCTGCGTTCGGCGAGCGACAGTGAGGCGGTCTGACTCGGCCTTGTTGACGAGCTTCTTAGTTACTCGTTTGATCATCGACGTGAGGATTAGCCACGAGATGATGCAGCTCGCGATGATGATCAGAATCTTGAGCGGGATCCCAACGAGGGTTTGAAAGGCGTTCTGCCAGTCGATCTCCGCAGCAAGGTTCGATTGCCCGACGCTCGACCCAAACACTTAGCTCTCACTCCCCATCTGTGGCGTCAGGATCTTCGGGCCGCAATCCGGTCGCGGATGCCATGAACGCCAGTACATCTGCTGACAACTCCACGCTACGTGACACCGAACGTGCTCCGTGGCCAACATTCGCTTCGTTACGGATCAATATCGGCGCATCTGCCGCAGTCGCCCACTGCAGGGCTGCGCACATCTTGCGTGCGTGCAT